>JBMSHD010000052.1:0-14694 GCA_049416425.1 Francisellaceae bacterium
GTGTCTGTGTCTGTGGCTGTGTCTGTGTCTGTGTCTGTGTCTGTGTCTGTGTCTTTTCAGTGGCAGATTCATAGATAATCTCAGGCGGTGAATAGGTGCCATTGACGGCGATTAACTTGTCTGCTTTAAAGGTCAGAATCAACTGCTTCTCTTCGCGCGGATAGCCGCCGCTTTGGTAGGTGTAAATATAATTCCACTGATCCCTGTCAAGTGGATTGATGCTATCCGGTGATCCCAGCAAATACTGAATCTGTGCTTTATCCATTCCAGGCTTGATTTGTGACATGATATCCTGTTGGATGATTTTTCCCTGTTGCACCGGCGCCGTATACGGCGTGATAACACCACAGCCTCCTAATATCAGCGTGCTGCTTATAAAGATGCGTTTCAAATTTTTCATGGCTTCTTTTCTTATTGTGGTCATGGGGTTTTACATCATAAGCCAAACAGGTGCATATCAATCATGTCGCATAAGGCATGAATGATGACCTGATGGCATTCTTGAACTCTGGCGGCACTATTGCCAGGGACAGAGATCTCAATATTATCTGGTTTGAGAAGGGAGCGAAGTCTGCCACCATTGTTGCCGGTCAGGGCGATAATCGCCATGTTTTTATTCTGGGCGGCGGCAATGGCTTCGATGATGCTGCTGGAATTGCCGCTTGAGGTGATGGCAAGCAATACATCTCCCTTGCGTCCCAATGCCTGAATCTGCTTAGCAAATACCTGACTGTAATCATAGTCATTGGCAATCGAGCTTAGGCTGGCTTTGTCGGTATTGAGCGCCAGTGCCGGCAAGGGGGGGCGTTCCATTTCAAAACGGTTGAGCAGCTTACTGGCAAACCGTGAGGCTTCAAAGCCGGAGCCGCCATTTCCGCAAGATAAAATTTTATTATCATTTAGAATAGATTGAACCAGGATGCTGCCTGCATGATTGATTTTTTCCGGTAAGGCGTCAGCAGCATTAATCAGTGTTTGAATGCTATCGCTGAAAATATCACGGATGCGTTCGGCAAAATTTAGGTCATTCATTTAGGTTTCTTAACCGTAACGGTATATTCCATTTCTGTAATCTGCCATAATACTGATACAAGGTCAAATAGGTAATGCTTTATGGCAAAAAAAATTTCATTAAATGACACATTCAGACAGGCTTATGGTTGTTATCAGAAAAATTTCCGCTCCGTGTTTCTGTGCGCCATGTTGTTATCAGCATTGTCGCAATACGTGATTATTTATGCAGATAGACTTGGTCTTAGAACTCTGTTTCAGTCGTTGAGCTCAGAAAATGGAATGACGGAGCCTGTTGTTGGTATCGATAAGCTCGGCTGGCTGGTGATGCTTCTGTTTGTATTGAATTTCATGATCTATGCGCTGATTATTGCGATCTATGATAAAGACAGGACAGCTGAAGCCAATCCCTATAGCCATGCCTTTGGACTATTGCGTCGTCGCTTCTGGTCATTTTTTGTGGTATATGTGCTAAATGGCATCCTGGTGAGTCTGTTTGGCTTTGTATTTTGGATTGTTGGGATATGGCTGGCGCTGAGCCTTACCTTGGTTGTGTTTCCAAATGTAATACTGGGGAATAAGGGAGTAAAAGAAGCCTATATCGATGATTTTTTAAAGCTGAAACAACATGTGTTTTACATGCTTCAAATCGGCTTTATCGTTATTTTATTGCTGTTTGTCGGCAAGTTTTTGCATTTTCTGATGGAAAGTGCTGGATTTAATGGTCAGATCGGCTTTGGTGTTGAGCATGTGGTATTAATTTTTGTCGAGGCGGTTGTATTGCCGTTTATTCTGGCATTGAATGTCACGGCGTATTATTTAATGAATGAAATGAGTTAATCAAGCTTCGTGGTCTTATCGGTGATCACGGCCGCGGTCATCACCCCATTGACATTGGTTGCCGTTCTGCCCATATCAATAATAGGATCAACACCTTGAGCCAGGGCGACGAAGTTAAACGGCAGTCCCAACGTGGAGAATGTGACTCCGGCGGCAATAAATGCTGTTCCCGGAATACCTGAGACGCCGAGCGAGGCAATCATGTTGATGGCACCGACCAGCAGGATGATCTGCCAGGTCACCGGTTGCCCCATGATCGCCAGTGTGGTCACGACCAGCATGGCCGGATAGATGCCGGCGCAGGCATTCATACCGATAGTGGCACCTACACTCGGAGTGAAATTGGATACCCCTTCAGAGAGTTTCAGACGGTTGCCAAGAGCATCCATGGTGACAGGAAGAGTACCGAAGCTTGACCTTGTCGTGGCGGCAACTAAAAGGGCTCGCCAGACTTGTTTATAGTAGGTAATAGGGTTAATGCCGGAGAGTGTGACCAACAGCGTATGCATTATGATGACGGCAAGCATGGCAAGATACATGGCAGCAATGAAATTAAGCATCTGCAGGATGGTTTCGGCACCGTGAGAGATTGTCATCGACGCCATCAATCCAAAAACACCATAAGGTGTTAAGGCAATAATCATACTGGCGAGTTTCTTGGCGACAAAAAATGTCGAATGGATGAAGCTGATAAATGGATTGGCAGTCTCCTTATCCTGCTTGTGAAGTTTGAGTGCTGCGATGCCTAACAATGCAGCGAAGATCACCACGGCGATGACATTATTGTCTACCATGGCGGCAATCGAGTTTGAAGGCAGCATGGCTAAAAGGGTGCTGGTAATCCCCGCATTTTTGGTCACTGCAGCCATATCCATGCCTGTCATATGGAAATTAAAACCAAGGTGCATCCATTTGCCGATAAAACCGCCGATAATGGCGCTGACACCCGTTAAAATCAGCAGGGTGGCGATGATTTTTATCGCCATTTTGGCCAGATAGCTGCCTTCGTGATGACGAAGGTTGACGATAGCGTGGACGATGGCGGTAAACACCAGCGGAATAATCAGCATTTTAAGCAGGCTGACATAACCGGATCCCGTTAATCTGAGCAGGCTCTCCAGCGTACTGTTTGATGCCATGCCAGGGATTAATTTGACGCCAAAACCAAAAATAACCCCGAGGATCAAGGCGCTGACCGCTCTGATATTAAAGCTGACACCTTTTGCTTGAGCGTAGATAAATATCAGCAGGATCAGCATAAAAATAATTGCAGACATGTTCTTCCTTTTTTGTATCTTCTTTGTCTAGTTAGTTCATCATAATTTAAATTAAAACAGAGTGTAAAGGCTATGTTGTTTAATTCTTTATTATTTTTCTTATTATGTTAATATGTTTTGTCTATTTTAAAATGGGGTGAATTTTTGAACGAGTCATAACAAAGTCAAAAACAGGGTGATTGGTATCTGTATCGGCCATTAATCATATTCTAGACGGGTAAATTTGATGACTTCAGGTAGGATAAACAATTGATATACCATAAAATATGGTGCATACTTTACGTTATGTTAAATATGGTTCTAGAAGATAGATGAAATATTTCAGCACAAAAGTAGCGACAGAGCAGTCGTTTTGCAATAGGCAGGCACAAAGGATGGAGCTGGTCGACCACATTAGAAACAATGAGCATTCGGTAATCGTTGCACCGAGACGATATGGCAAAACCAGTCTGGTGATGCAGGCGATAAAGGAGGTGGATTTGGCATATGCACAGGTTGATATGTTTTGTGTCGTCTATGAAGAAGAGGTGATTCGCAAACTGGCGAAAGGGGTTTCTGTGTTGATGCAGAGCCTGATGAGCCGGACAGAGAAAACCATTGCTTTCTTGGAAGATGTATTTAAGATGGCCACGATTGGCTTTAAGGCCGGTGGCTTTGATGTCTCGGTTGAGTTATCGAGAAACACGATGCTGGCGGATCATATTGAAGATCTGTTGTGCGGTCTTGAGATGATCGCGGCAAAGGCCGCGCGCCCGGTGGTGTTTTTTATCGATGAGTTTCAGGATATCTTGAAGATCGAGAAATCCCGTCAGATTCAGGCGGCGATACGCAGTGTGGCGCAGCATTCTCAATATGTCACCTATATCTTTTCGGGCAGCTCAAGGTCGATGCTTGAGAAAATATTCGATGACTCAAGCCAACCGTTATATATGATGTGCCACAAGATGAATCTGGGACGGATTAGGGAAGCCCATTTTTTGACGCATATTGAGAATGCCTTTCTTCAGCATTGGCAACAAAGCATTGATGTTGATATGATTGAGCATATTCTTAAGCTGACGGAATGTCATACCTATTATGTTAACGCACTGTGTGCTGACATCATGTTGAAGGAGACACCGCTTTCCATAGAAGAAGTCAATGAAGTATGGGATCGTCAGCTGGTAAAACATAAGGCAAAAATTATCGCCGAGCTTCAGGAGCTCAACTCAAATCGTTTGAAGGTATTGATTAATATTGCATTGACAGGACGAGTTTCAGAGCCAAACAGCCGGAAATTTATCGAGGATGTCAAACTGTCATTATCAAGCATTCAGGTGGCGATAAAATATCTGCTGGATCATGATTATATCTACCAGGATGATGGAAAATCACTGTCGTTGGTTGACCCATTGATGCGAAAGTTTTTGCTGGAAAGACACGGTTAAGCATTTATTCGTTTTTCCATCCCACTTGCATACCGCTGCCTTTAAAGATTTAAATCCGTAAACATCAGGCTGATGGATTCTTCATTATTGGTGCGTCGAATCGCCTCAGACAGCATGGGTGCCAGCGACAGGGTTTTGATTTTTTTGCATTTTCTGGCCTCATCATGCAGAGGAATGGAATTTGTTACCACTAACTCCTCTAGTACTGAATCTTGTATGGTTTTAACGGCAGTCCCGGATAATACGGGGTGGACGCAATAGGCCGAAACCTTGGATGCTCCCTGATCGATAAGCGACTGAGCGGCTTTGCACAGAGTTCCTGCCGTGTCGACGATATCATCGATAATCAGGCAGTGCCTGCCCTTTACGTCACCAATGATGTTCATGACTTCAGACTCATTGGCTTTTTGTCGGCGTTTGTCGATGATGGCCAGATCGGTATTAAGCCCTTTAGCCATGGCGCGTGCTCGGACAACTCCACCGACATCGGGTGAGACAACCAGTGGATTTTCAAGCCTTCTGGCTCGGATATAGTCTAGAAGAATCGGTGTGCCGTAGACATTATCGAGTGGAATATTGAAAAAGCCTTGAATCTGTTCGGCATGAATATCAACCGTAAGCAGTCGGTCGATGCCGGCTCCGGTTAACATATCGGCGATGACGCGCGCGGAGATTGGTACACGGGATGAACGTACTCGTCGATCCTGGCGGGCATAGCCAAAATAAGGGACAACAGCGGTGATGCGCCCTGCCGATGAACGCCTTAAGGCATCGGTGAGAAACATCAGCTCCATCACATGATCATTGGTCGGTGGGCAGGTGGATTGGACGATAAAAACATCTCGTCCTCTGACATTGTCGATGATTTCGATATGACTTTCGCCATCGGAGAAGTGAGACACCTGAGCGCGACCGACCTGAACGCCTAAAAAATGAGAAACTTCTTCGGTGAGTTCTGGAGTGGCATTGCCGCAGAAAAGCATGAGATCTGACATCTGATTTTATCCCGTATTTATTACTAAATTTGCCTGATTGCAACTATAACGAATTTTGAGAAAATAGAAAGGGTTAAATTTCGATTTCGTCAAGAAATTGTGATTTTATTTCCTGTTTGTCTCATTTGTCTGATGCTGAATATCAAGAATTACCAGGATTTAAAACAGGTGACAGGGTGGATGGAACGGCTTGAAGATCATGATCTTTCTGCTGAATCATCAGGAGGTAGAGTAAAGCCAGTAGTGGCAGAAATAGAAGGTAGAACCACAGCAGGGAAACGGCATATTGATGGTAGATGGCCATGGCAAGCTCAAATGATAGAAACACAAAGATGCTCCAGGATGAGGCAAATGCACGCTTTAATTCCAAATATTTATGCATGGATTTTGCATTGACCAGGCTGTAGACGATGAAAAACAGCAAATGCAGCACAAGTGCCACAGTGAGATTGATGATGCCTGAGATCATCAGCATATAACCGATAAACAGATAGATAGCAAAAGCAAAGAATCCAGGCAATGGCAGATAGCGAATGGCTGAGGCATTTTTATCTGTCGATTTAAGCTTGACATAGGCCACAGGAAGCGCGACACAGGAGATCAGAATAAAGGTTGTTGTTAAGGAGGCGATCATCTGCCAGTTTCTGAAGAAAATGATCAATAATAATGAACAGAGAAATGTGAAAATCAGCGAAGATCTAGACAGATTAAAACGGTTATTGACGCGAGCGAAAATGGCAGGCATCTGTTTGTGTTTCGCCATTTCATTGAGCATACGAGTCGATGCGCCTGTTAAAATCGAACCGGTTCCGGAAGGGCTGACCAAGGCGTCGGCATAGAGCACAACAGCCAGAGCATTCAAACCGAGAAGGCCGGTGAGTTGTGCCAGTGGAGATTCAAAATTCAGTCCACTCCAGCCGCCGGCTAAAAGGTGTGGTGGCAGTGAGCCGATAAAGGCGATTTGCAAGAGGAGATAGATTCCAAGCACGATCATGACACTTGAGATAAGTGCAATCGGGACGTTGCGTTTCGGGTTTTTAATTTCCGCACTGAAGCTGGCGGCAACCTGAAAACCAAAAAAGGAGTAAAAAATACCACAGCTGACAATCGCGCTGAAGATGCTGCCACTGCCAAAGGGGACGAAACGATGTGATTGCGCCGTGAAATTATCGCTGTGGAAGGCCGCTAACATGATCAGCACCGCGGTGGCAATGGGAATGATGATTTTGAGTGAGGTGATGGAATTATTAATTCGAGCAAAAAATTTAAGTCCCCAATAGTTGATCAGGGTATAGACGAACATCAAGACGCCAACGATGGTGATGCCGATTATCGTTAGCTGATCATCGGCAAAGATATGTGTCGTTATCTTAGGCCAGATGGAGGCGATATATTGTGTTGTGGCCATCGCCTCAGATGGGATGACGATAAGTCCTAGAAGCCAGTTTGAAATGGCGGTGACAAAACCAAAATGTTTATTGTGGGACAGGCTAATCAGGCGAGTAAACAATCCGTTGACCGGATGTTTTATGGCAATTTCAGCCAACAGTAACGCCATGATCAAAATGGCAACAGCGCCGATGATCCAGGATAGGATTGAGGCGCCACCGGCCACTTTTGAAGCATAGTAAGGGGCAAACAGCCAGCCGCTGCCAAGCATGGTGCCAACGCTTAACGCAATCGCTGAGAAAAGACCGGCACTTTTTCTATTTTTATCCATAAATCTATCATTCATTATTCCATCTATGAACTCTTGATTTTGTCAGTGTTTTAATTAAAAGTAAAGTGATGATTTTTATTTTTTTGTTTATTTAATAATCAATTTCAGTTGTTTTATGACTCAAATCGTATCGTGCTTAGATATGGTTTTCTCGGAAAGTCACTCTCAGGCATCGATAAGAATGACTCAGGGTAAAGGTTAAGCTCTGGCATGAAATTATGATATAATAATGGCTCATAGATAAATGATGAATAAAGAGCGGCATGGGAAAAGAGCTGGTTGTTAAAAAAAATACGTTGCCGATTCCGGCATTATCGGACAGTCAAAGTCTGGAATCGTATATGCGTTTTGTCAACAGCATTCCGATGTTGAGTGAGAAAGAGGAGCTTGAGCTTGCTAGGCGCCTTCGCTATCAGAATGACCTGGCATCTGCACAGAAAATGATTATGGCGCATCTTCGATTTGTGGTGAAGGTGGCACGTGGTTTCTCAGGGTACGGTCTGCCGATCACCGACTTGATTCAAGAGGGAAATATTGGCTTGATGAAAGCCGTCAGACGTTATGACCCTGAAGTCGGTGTTCGCCTTGTCTCTTTTGCCGTGCATTGGATCAAGGCGGAGATGCACGAATATGTGCTTAAAAACTGGCGAATTGTCAAAATTGCCACCACCAAACCGCAACGCAAGTTGTTTTTTAATTTAAGAAGTTCAAAGCAGCGATTGGGCTGGATGAGTGATGAAGAGATAACGGATGTTGCTCATGAGCTTGGTGTTTCTAAAGAGGTGGTCATCGAGATGGAAAAGCGCATGAATGCGTATGACATGGCATTTGATGCACCAGTGGATGAGGCCGACGGTGATGCGGCATTTGCGCCGAGCATGTATCTTGAAGATTCGAATTCAAATCCGGAATTATTGGTTGAGGAAAGTCAGTTTGACGAGAAGATTAAAGAGAAAATGCAGGCGGTAATAGGTAAATTTGATGAGAGAAGTCGAGATATTATTGTTTCAAGGTGGCTTGTCGATGATAAAAAGACGTTGCATGAACTGGCGGAAAAATATTCCATCTCGGCAGAACGTGTGCGCCAGATTGAGGAAGAGAGTCTGGCGAAGTTAAAAACAGCCCTGGTAAAGCTTTAGTGCTGCTAAAATAGTTCTCTTAAGTCAGCGTGGAAAGAAATATCATGACTCAGGCAATCGATCAAGTGCTATACTCCTTTTTCCTTGCAAAGCATGACCAGATGCAACAATCGTCATCATCGCTTGGCGATGATCCATGTGATCATCGTGAGAGTGGCAAAGATCGTATATGTTTAGGCAAAAGCCGTCAGTAGCATTGCCAATGTTACACTGAGCAGCTGGATTGCCGCCTGTCGCGGCAATGACGGGAAACAAGGTTTCACGGAGGATATATACGGGAAGTTATTTTGCACACGTTCCTAATACTGTTCTATCGGTCTGTCGAGATAGAGTTTTTCTCTGTCAGCTTAACAATAAGTGTCAGCAGTATCACCGCCATGATGATCAGTATGACGCCTAACCAGGAGGCGGTATTTAGGGTTTCACCATAGAAAAGCCAGCCCCAGATAAGACCAACTACCGAGGCAATGCCACCGACTAAACTGTAGTAGATAGGACCTGCCAGGCGAATGAGAATAAACAACACAACATAGCCGGCGCTGGATAAAATGATTTCCAGCATAATCAGCCAGTCATTGCTGTTGAAGGGAAAGTCAAAGGCGTAAAATTGTCCATAAATCAATGTAAGCGGTGTCAGGCATAATGTCGAGACGGTAAGCATGCCCAGTGACAGGCTTAAGGAATTGCTGGGAAAAGGGCGAAAAGCCGCAATCCATACCGCACATAAGGCAAAACATAAGGGTGCGATCAGAGTGATGATCGTCCAGGGAATTTTATCCAGAGACGGCAGGTGCAGATTGCCCAGGATGGTCAAAAATATGCCGCTAAATCCCATTAATACGGTAAACAGGCGCCTTTTATCGAAACGTTCAATGCTAAAGAGGATCGCCAATGGAAAGGTTAAAATGGGCACGGTGTTAACCAGCACGGTGAGAATGCCTGAGGGGATATGCGCGGCGGCAAAGTACATCACCGTATTGGGTATGGCAATACCTAAAACACCGCAAGCGACATAATAGCGGATATAGTGTGGTTTAAAAGAGAAGGAAATGCGAGCGGAAAAAACGACACACAATAAGAAAAGCATGGGACCTAAAGACTGCCAGAAACCATAGCCTAAGGGAGCGACGCCATGAGTCATGCAATAGCGGGCGATGGTATAGCCAGATCCCCATAAGCTGCCAAGCAGTAGCAATAAGACGATCGAGAGAATGGATTTATTCATCGATGCTCTCAAGTCCGAGTTCATGCCAGATGGCCTCTATTTTTTGAGATACATCATCACGCATGGTGATTTTTCTGCCCCATTCTCGGGTGGTCTCTCCCGGCATTTTATTCGTGGCATCGAGCCCCATTTTAGAACCCAGCGACGAAACAGGTGAGGCAAAGTCGAGATAATCGATCGGTGTGTTTTCAATTATTGTCGTGTCTCTGGATGGATCCATGCGTGTGGTGATGGCCCAGATGACATCTTCCCAGTTACGAATATCGATATCATCATCAACGACGATGACAAATTTGGTGTACATGAATTGTCTTAAAAACGACCATATTCCCATCATCACTCGTTTGGCATGCCCGGAATATTGTTTGTTAATGCTGACGATGGCCAGTCGATAGGAGCAGCCTTCCGGTGGCAGATAAAAATCGGTGATTTCGGGAAATTGCTTTTGAATGATAGGCACAAAGATTTCATTGAAGGCAACACCAAGAATTGCCGGTTCATCCGGTGGTCTTCCGGTATAGGTGCTGTGATAGATTGGGTTTTTACGATGCGTGATTTTTTCAACGGTGAAAACAGGAAAGGTTTCAACTTCATTATAATAGCCGGTGTGATCCCCAAAAGGGCCTTCTTCAGCAACATCATTGGGATAGATAAAACCCTCAAGAATCATCTCAGCCGTTGCCGGGACGACGAGATCCGACAACAGCGATTGGGTAACCTGCGTTTTTTCCCCACGTAAGAGTCCGGCAAAGGCGTATTCCGACAGGGTGTCGGGAATGGGTGTCACAGCGGCTAAGGTGGTGGCTGGATCGGCGCCTAAAACGACGGATACGGGAAAGGGTTTATCTGGATATTTTTGACACCAGGCCTGATAATCAAGAGCTCCGCCACGATGGTGTAGCCAGCGCATGATCAGACGATTTTTATCGATGACCTGTTGGCGATAAATACCAAGATTCAAACGGTCTTTACGGATGCTGTTGGTTACGGTTAATCCCCAGGTGATAAGGGGTGCTGCATCTTCTGGCCAGCAGGTTTGAATTGGCAGTTTGAAAAGATTGATCGCCTCTTTTTCAATGATGATTTCCTGACAGGGCGCTTTTTTTATCTGTTTGGGCGACATGTTGAGCACCTGTTTGAAAATCGGCAGTTTCTCCCAGGCCTCCTTGAAACCTTTTGGCGGTTCGGGTTCCTTGAGATAAGCCAGAAGTTCACCAATCTCTCTCAGTTTATCGGCATTATCAAGCCCCAATGCTTTAGCAATACGGTCGGGCGTGCCAAATAGGTTGGTCAATACCGGCATGGCATAGCCTTTTGGATGTTCAAATAAAAGAGCCGGTCCTTGCTTCGATAATACGCGCGCCGAGATTTCAGTCATCTCAAGATAAGGGGAGACGGATGTTTTAATGCGCTTTAGCTGACCTTCCTGCTCTAAGGCGGTGATAAATTCGCGCAGATCTTTGTATTTGATTGTCATCACAATAATAAGAATATGAATTTGTCTGGCAGTATATAATGAAAAATGACAATTGAACAGGGCGGTTTTTGTCTAGCCATGATCCACTACATTGAGAATATGAGCGCTTTGCGGCAGCGCGCCTTTGCCATTGATGCTGATTATGGTGGCATCAAATGGCAGGGTGATGTCAATCGATTGTAGCTTCGCCATCTTAAGACAGAAACCAATACACTGCCCCTTTTTGATGAAGTCACCTGGTTTTATCAGCCATTCATAGAGCCCCCCGTGCTCGCCATGGATGGCTTTAAACTGCTTAATCTCATGATAATGAGGAGTTGGCATTATAGATGTTTCCTGTGTATCTGCCTCAATAACCTGCTTTGTTATCAGATAGGCGAGGATACCATCAGCCTGGGTTTTGGCCTTTTTACTATCGATCCGCTCCTGTGAGCCGAGCTCAAGCGTGAAGCTTTGAATCCATACGGATTCCTGGCGCCCTTTTTGCTGAAAACGCTGCTGCAGTGACCACCAGGGAAAAAATATCGCCTCATCTAGCGCGCCGGTGGTGTGGTTATCAAGCACCAAAATGTGTTTAAATCCCAGATGTGCCGCCTCTTCTTTAGCATAGGCCGGACTGTAGAGATAATCGATGGCCTCATCATCGGTATGAAGGTCAAGCACAATATCGGCAAGTGCGGCCTGTTTCTGCAGGGTTAGGTTCAGACGTCTGGCACGAGATAGCGTTAAGCGATCATGAAGCATCTTATCGATGTTCTCACAAATAAGTCGACGGAAAAGAGATTGACAGCGTTCGCCAGGTGTGTTGATATGCTGATCGACAAAGGCATCGATATCAATTTTTGGTGTCAGATAAAATCGATTCCAATTGTCTCCGGTCATCGGGTCGAAGCGTCCTTGGTGCGCACTGCCAATATGATGGTTCATGCCGATGGGGTTACACTGTGGCACCAGAGTGATATTGCCTTGAGGCTGATGTCGGTGGAAATGATTCATCAGCGCCATGATTACGGCATTGCCTTGAATTTCAGCGGCATGGACACTCGCTTGAATATAGGCGCTTGGCGCATTTGAATTTTTTCCTTTGACTTCAATCAACGTGATAGAAATCGTCTCACCGGCGGCGTTCTCACCAATGGGAATCGACTGTGAAGAGATATAGGATGGTTGTTGATTCAGCAAAGCCATGTCTCGGCTCCTTGTGATTGACGAATAATATGGGTGTTATTATGACGGAAAATGACTTCAGCCGGCAATCGATGGCAGAGGAAAAAAGGCATGCTTTCCGTAAAACCGTAAGCGCCGGTCTGGGTAGAGGTAATGAGATCGCCAATAATAATATCTTCAGGAAGAGAAAACCACCCGAGTCGATCGAGGCTGGTGCAAAGGGAGCCGTGAACCTGGAAGGGTTTTTGTCTTTTGTTGCTGTCTCTTAACAGGGTTGTTGGAAAGGCCTGGTCGGTCAAGACCGGGCGCAAAAGATGATGAACGCCGCCATCGACGATAAGCATATCGATGTCATAGACCGATTTTCTATCGGTAATTTCACAGGTATAAAGTCCACTGTCGGCCACGGCATAACGGCCTAATTCGAGCCAGAATTCGGTAGTGGGGTAGTCTTTTTGCAAGGTCTCTAAGATTTTGGCAATTTCTTGTCGGTCGAGCGAGTGAGTCTGCCCCTCATAAGGCACACCAAGACCGCCGCCTAAATCGATCACCTGCGGTATGAAGCCGATGGCTTGAGAAAATTCAATCAATTGTCGGCTAATGCTCTGCCAGATCGTTTTAAGCTCGCCACTGTCGATGATATTGCCCCATTGGAAACAGTGAAAGCCGATGATTTCAAAACACGTATTCGCTTGACGTGTGTTAAGAACAGCATACCAGTCCTCCAGCGGCAAGCCAAATGGTGTCATACTCTGGCCGCCTCCAAGCACATTTTGGCGTTTATCCGACCATTTAAGCTGGACGCGCAGAAGGACTTTAACGCTTATCTGCTTCTCTTGTGACAGCGCCGAGAGTATATGGAACTGTGTATGGCTTTCAACGACAAAAGTGGTGACACCTTTATCGAGAAAATACGTCAACTGCTGCCTTGATTTGGCCGGTCCGGTATGAATGATTTTATCCGCGTCGACACCCTGAGCCAATACCTGCTCAAGCTCACCGATGCTGGCGACATCAAATCCCATGTCATTGTTGTTGAGGGTCTGGATGATAGATGACAATGGATTGGCTTTGACGGCATAAAACAGCTTTGCCGGCCAAGGCTTCAAGCTTTGAATGTGGGTCTGAAGATGATCAAGATCATAATAGAAAAAAGGAGCATTGATCTGTTTGTGCAATTGGCAGAGCCGGTCACGGTGTTTATGAACTAGGGACATTGACGCAAGGCCTCTTCAAGGTTCAGTGCATTTTCGGTTTTATCATCACGATATTTGATAATAATCGGGCAGGCGAGCTGCAAATTTAATGATTTTGCCCAGGGCTGATCGATTGGGCGTGATCCTGGAATGACGACAGCGCCTTCTGGAATCACAGCGCCTTTATCTAAAACACGTTGATTGACGGCATCATAGACCTGGACGCTTTTGGACAAGACTACAGATGGAGCGATAACGGCCCGACTTTTAACAATAATGCCTTCGACGATAATGGCACCGGCACCGATAAAGGCATAATCTTCGATAATCACCGGATTGGCGCCAATCGGTTCGAGTACGCCACCGATCTGGACACCTGCCGATAGATGAACGTGTTTGCCGATTTGAGCACAGGAGCCTACCAGGACGTGGCTGTCGATCATGCTGCCTTCATCGATAAAGGCACCGATATTGACATAAGCCGGTGGCATGATGATCACACCTTTGGCAACATAGGCGCCGGCTCTAACCGCAGAACCCCCGGGAACCATACGCACACCATCGGTGAGAGTAAATCGACGAGGGGTGAGGTTATGCTTATCGACAAAGCCTTGATAGTGGCCGTCATAGTTGATGTTTTCTCCGGCTTTAAAGGCGGCTAAAATGGCGGATTTGACCTCGGCATTGGCCTGCCATTGTCCTTCATCGTTTTTGACGGCAGAGCGGATACTGCCTTGTTGTAATTGGGTTAAAATCGTCTGCCAGCTCATAAATCAGTGACTCCTTGAGTTAGATTATTATACCAGTGATTGACACGTTGATCGGCTTGTCTTAGTTGATCGAGGCTTTCAAGCTCTTCGGCGACCAGTGGCAGTCGCAGGCGATTGCTTTGAATGCTGTTTTGACGAAAAAGCCAGCATTTAACGGGAATTGGATTGGGTGCGCTGAAACAGGCTGTCGCTGCCGGCTGCCAGATGGCTTTTAGATCTTCATCTATCCAGGCTTGATTGAGACAATGGTCAACATAAGCCTTGGTCTGACTCGGCCAGAGATTCGACATCACAGAGACGAGACCTTTTGCGCCGATGGCAGCGAGTTCCGGGAAAAGCCCATCTTCGCCGCTGTAAAGCATAACATCAGGTGCGGCACGATGATAGCATTTAGAGCCAGGGCTGTCTTATTAAAATTCAGCGCAATAAATATACAGATTGGATGTTAAA
>JBMSHD010000053.1:0-14597 GCA_049416425.1 Francisellaceae bacterium
AAGGCTACCCGGGTCTACTCGACCTCGCGTTCCGCTCTCCATGTCTCGCAGCGGGCGAGGCCGTCTTCGGCGCCACAGCGCGTTTAAGCGAATAGACAAAATCCTCGGCGGTAACCGGCTCACCATTTGACCATTTGGCATCCCGTCTTAGATAAAACGTATAGACCTTGCCATCATCGGATATTTTCCAGGACTTAGCCACCCCGGCGATCGGTTCATTGGCCTGATTCTCTGACATCAGCCCCTCATAAAGATCATACAGAATGCTTGCCGCCACATTTGTCTGTATTTTAGCCGGATCAACCGATTCCGGTTCTGAACCATTGGCTCGAACAAAAGTATCTTTGCCAGCCGGAGCATACTCTGCCCCACTACCGGCCGATGACTTCATTCCACTTTTTCCATTTTCCGCTGAATTACCACAACCGGCTAACATCACTGCAACCGAGCCGGCAACCATTAATCCCAACAATTTCTTTTTCAACATGGCGTCCCCTTGTTGTACTATTTCCTAAAATTTTCCCGAATTTCAGATTAAGGTTTTCTTAATCTTTTGTCACGCACAATCGTGAAAAATTTTAAAAAAAAGTAATATTATTACGGATTTTAATGGCGCTGTTTAAAATCAAAGCCGAATATGATTTATGTGCATACAAAGCTGGCTTGCTGACCAAAACGGTATGTCTCAAATTAATGAAAACGCGCGATAAAAGTGCCGACTCGATAGCTCAGATTGATCGGATTTACATCATTGAGACAGGCTCGCAGATGAGCGACGGTATGACGAGGCTTATTGCCGGTATAACAATTAACACCGGTGAGCCTTAGATGTTCAAGCTGCGCCCTGCGGCTTTGAAATTGAAGCGTAAACAATTGCTCTTTAGCATCGATAACCTCAAAACCAGCATTGCTAATAAGCGTATTTAGCTCATGACAGGCATAAAATGCGTTGATACGAAAATAGCCTTGAAGCTCGGCAAACGTTCCGGTTAATGGTAAGCTCAAGGCCACCATCGATTCGGGTTTTAAAAAGCGTGTAAGTTTATGAAGCAACCCAGGTAAATCCTTCGACCACTGTAAGGCCATATTGGAGACGATGAGATCAAACCGCCGATTGAGCACATCGAGCTCATGATCAAAATCAAGCGTATAGAAATCAATCTCGGGCGATTTATCCGCTTTAGCGATCAACGCACTACAGGCATCGATGCCAACGATAGATTGAGCTTCCAATACCTGCTTCAGTCGCGTGGTTTTGCTGCCGTCACCACAACCAATATCAAGAATATGCTCGAAATGATTCTGATAATCGCAAAGCCTGTCGAGCAGAGATAGAAAAACCTGATGCTGAACAACGGCATGGGCATCATAGCTAGCTTGCGCCTCGGCAAACCGTTTGGAAACCAAACTTGCATCCACTACCATGGCAGATGCCCCTGATCTGGAAAAACACGAACATTCAAGCCATTAAAGCGCTGTGGCTCAATATGGACGACCCGATCATGCTGACCGATATTAATGCTATGCGAAAAAGCGGCAAGTATCGTGAAATCAGGTCGCTGCATCAACATCCAATTTAAATAATTCAACCAGCTTTGCTTCCGTGAAGCGTCACCAAGCTGACAATATGGCTTTATCCGGGCTATTTTATCTCGCTCGGCATAGGGAGCCGTGACCAGGCTTAAAAAGCGTCTGCTCAACCTTTTAGGATCCTCTATAAAGCACTGGATAAAAGTGACCCTTTCCACCTCACTGCCAAAGGTAAAATCAACGGCGGGATTATAGAGATGGATCGCAACAGATCCAGGCAGATCGGGTAGCAGCTTCAACAGCCAAAGGCAAGACAGCGACCAGGCGTGTATTTCTCCTACACTTTGCAATTGACATCTAAGCGCATCAAGCAGGCTTTTCTCATCGTCTACATCATTAAACAGTGGCAGATCGATAAACATATTCGTCGATGCTTGAGGCGCCAAAACGCGCATTTCTCGCCAGATTTCTCCAGAGAAACCCCAGCCTGGCAAGTAAGCCTTTCGAATCTGATCACTCATCATCATCTCTCTTTATCGCTTTAAGCAGTCGATCGATATCTTCATGTCGATGATCGCAAGACAGAGAAATTCGCAGGCGAGATGAATTTTCCGCCACCGTCGGCGGACGAATGGCCGCAACATAAAATCCCTGCTCTTTCAGGTTTTGCTGTAACCTCATCAGCCGCCGATTATCGCCGATGACGATGCTGCGAATGGGGGTCATGTCAAAAGAAGACAGTTTAAGCCCAAGATCCTCACAACGTCGATTGAAATAGCGGATATTATCAAAAAGACACTGGCGTGGCTCATCGCTTTTCTCAAGCACCGATAAAGCAGAAATAGATGCCGCTACCACCGCCGGAGGTAAAGCGGTGCTGAAAAGAAAGCTACGCGCCAGCTGAACGATTCTATCTATCGTCACCTCATCGGCACAGATCATCGCGCCCATTGCTCCCATCGCTTTACCGAAAGGCACCACAAAAACAGGAACCTCATCAACGCTTAAGCTTGCAAAATCAACACTGCCTCGACCATTTCTGCCCAAGATTCCAAACCCATGAGCATCATCGACAATCAGTTTCTGCTTACGCTTCATCGCCTGTCGCAGGCGCTTTAAATCGGTGATATCACCCTCCATGCTGAATATGCCCTCACTGATAACATATTGAGCTTCAGGAAAACGTTTAGCCAAATCGGCCAGTTGGCAGAAATGCTGATGAGAAAATCGTTTCATCCTGGCACCAGAGAGCGAAACACCATCGATAATAGAGGCATGAACATGCTTATCCGCTAGAATCACATCGTCTGGATTCAACAGCGTGCTCATCACAGCAAGGTTGGCATGATAACCGGAATTCACAAACAATGCCGCCGGATAACCAACAAATTCGGCAAACCGTTGTTCAAGCGCTTGTGTATAAACACTGTAACCACTGACAATCGCCGAGGCACCACTGCCAACACCATAAGTCTCAACGGCTTTGATCATCGCTTTTTTTACATCACGATGCTGGGATAATCGCAGATAATCATTGCTGATAAAATCGAGATAAGATCCATCCGTATCACTTAAAAAGCCGGCCTGTCGTGATAAGGCGATTCGTTGCCGATAAAGCCCCTGACGCTTTATCTCATCACAAGACAGACTATGCGCTTTCAGTCTCATGAATGGATCTCTCGATGTTAAGCCCCAGGTTCTCAAACAGCGCCAGATCTTGATCGGCAACTGGATTTTCGGTGGTCAAAAGCTTGTCCCCATAGAAGATGGAATTGGCTCCCGCCATAAAACACAAGGTCTGCATCTCCTGAGTCATCGTTGAGCGCCCAGCCGAGAGTCTGACTTTGGCCTTAGGCATGAGAAGACGAGCCACGGCGATCATGCGAATAAATTCAAAATTATTCACGGGCTTAACATTACCATCTCCCAACGGGGTTCCCGGCACCGGCACCAGCTTATTTATCGGTACACTCTGCGGCGGGTACTGAAGATTAGCCAGCGTCACCAACATACTCAGTCGATCTTCCGTGGTCTCACCCATGCCTAAAATGCCGCCGCTGCAAACCTTCATTCCCGCTTTTGCCACACGCTCAAGCGTATCGATACGATCCTCAAAGGTTCGCGTGCTGATAATCTCACCATAATATTCTTTTGAAGTGTCGATGTTGTGATTGTAATAATCAAGACCTGCTCCTTTAAGCATCGCCGTTTTCTCATCATCCAGCATGCCCAGCGTGACACAAGTCTCAAGCCCCAGCTCTTTAACGGACTTGATGATCTCGACCATCTTTGGCATGGCAGAAGCCGGCGGATTTTTCCATGCCGCCCCCATACAGAAGCGCTTGGCACCGAGTGCTTTGGCCTTTTTGGCATGCAAAAGAATCACCTCTTTTGACATCAATTTTTCTTTTTCCACCGCCGTCTTGTAATGACCGCTCTGTGGACAATATTTGCAATCCTCAGGGCAGGCTCCCGTTTTAATACTCAAAAGCGTGCACAGTTCAATCTCTGGTTTGAAATATTGTCGATGTACGGCTCTGGCCTTGTCGATCAACTCCATAAAAGGCAGATCGTAAAGCGTTTTTGCTTCATGTCGTGTTATCATAATTTTTCCTATGTCGTTTAGTCTGAGATTAAAACAGCTGTTGTCTGACTCCACAATCTAGGTATAATTGACGCTACAGTCAACTTTTATTTTTAAAAAAGGTTTACCTATGTATTCAACGTCACTCTGGCACCCTTGCTCACAGATGAAAGACTATGAGGCTTTCGCTCCAGTAGATATCAGCCACGCTCAAGGAAGCTATCTCTATGATAAAAGCGGCAAAGCCATTATCGACGCCATCTCTAGCTGGTGGTGCAAATCTTTGGGTCACGGCCATCCACAGCTTAAAAATCGGCTCATCAAGCAGATGGATACGCTGGAGCACACCATTTTAGCCAATACCACCAATTCGACTATTTACGCGTTGAGTGAACGCTTATGCCACAAAACAAAGATGAACAAAGCCCTGTACGCCTCAGATGGTTCCTCGGCCGTTGAGATTGCCGTGAAACTGTCCATTCACAGTCGAAAGCTAAAAAATGAGCATCAAAAGACGCGATTTTTAGCGTTAAAAAATGGCTATCACGGTGAAACCACGGCAACATTATCGATCAGCGATCTTGGGCTTTATAATGAGCCTTATGCCGCGATTATGTGGCCAAAAGAGCAGGTACATTTTATCGATGCTATTCCTTATGTCAGTGGGAAAAATGATCCACTGTGGCACGATGCCAGCGAGCCGTGGCAGAAGGTTGAGGCCACATTGGAGTCATTTGCCGAAACGATCACAGCTTTAATCGTCGAGCCGTTAATACAAGGTGCCGGTGGCATGAAAATCTACAGCAAAGACTTTTTAATTCGACTTTGTCGCTGGGCTCGCTCTCATGATATTCACATTATCGCCGATGAGATCATGACAGGGATTGGGCGCACGGGAAAATTCATCGCCTTTGACTATATAGATCTTCGTGCTGATTTTATCTGCCTGTCAAAAGGATTAACAGGAGGCATGCTACCGCTTAGCGTTTGCCTTACTCATGATGATATCTATCAGCTTTTCTATGACGATTATGACACGCATAAAGCCTTTATGCATTCTCATACTCATACGGGAAACACATTAGCCGCCAGTGTTGCTCTCAGCGTGCTTGATGTCTTTGAAGATGAGAATATCCTCTCTTATGTCGATACGTCACTGGCACCGCTATTGCTCAAAAACATGATAGAAGTAGAACAGAAAACCAACGCGATCACCAACATTCGTGCATTGGGTGGCGTTATCGCCGCCGACTTAATCAATCCAGATGCTATTCCACGTCTGGGTTATAAAGTCTATCAGAAAGCCGTCGAGCTTGGAGCCTTGTTACGCCCGCTTAGTAACACCATTTATTGGCTGCCACCGCTAAATTGTGAGGCGTCTGTCATTGAGTCATTAAAAGGCATAACCATCGCTGCCATCAATGCCGTTTATGAAAATCTAAATCACAAGCCTCAAGCGGAATCAACGTTGTTTTATTGACAATTTTATAACCCAGATACAGCATGGCAAATAAAATAATACAGCCATAGGTGGAGAAGAACTGAATAACGCCTGCCTCTTTTGCCAAAATCAGCTCAACCTCCTGCCCAAACATCATCACCAAAATGGCAACGATGGCAATAATCGGCGCGTAGGGGAAAAATTTAGATCGATAAGGCAGATCCTCAAGCGAGCGCCCTTGAGCAATATAGGCTCGGCGAAAGCGAAGGTGGCCGACGGCAATGCTCAACCAGCTGATATAACCACATAGACTGATCAGATTCACCAGCCAATTAAAGATAAGACCATTACCAACAAATGAGGCCAGAAAGAATAAGGCCCCCAGAATAGAGGTAAATAGAATTCCCCATATTGGCGTGCCTTTATGGTTGGTTTGTGCCAAAAATTTCGGCGCCTGATTGACGCGAGCCAGATACCACAACGTCCTTGATGAAGTGTAAATACAGGAATTGGCGGCCGAGAGCACCGCGGCGATAATCACGGCATTGACCAGCGAAGCAGCATAAAGAAAACCAGTATCTTTAAACACCATGGTAAATGGGCTCATGGCAACATTGGAATCCGGATTTGATAACCAGTCCGACGTATAAGGCACTAAAAAACCGATCACCCCCAGTGCCAGCACATAAAATAACGTCAGGCGCCAGAAAGTACTCTTGATGGCCTTTGGCACATTTTTGCCAGGGTCTTCAGCTTCTCCGGCGGCCACACCGACAAGCTCAGCACCCTGAAACGAATAACCGGCAACCAGAAAGACACCGAGCATGGCAAAAAAACCACCATGAAACGGAGCGTCGCCTATTTTCCAGTTTTGAAATCCAACAGCACCTGTGCTACCACTGACACCCATAATCGCCAGAAAACCAATGACAATGAACAATATGATAAATAATACCTTGACCAGAGAAAGCCAGTATTCGGACTCACCATAGATGCGAACTGACAGCAGATTAATCGCCACGATGACAAAAAAGAACATCGCGCTCCACATCACCACCGAGGTATGCGGAAACCAGAACTGCATCAAAAAACCGGCGGCCAAAAGCTCGGTGGCAATGGTCAGCGCCCAGTTAAACCAATAGTTCCATCCCATAGCAAAGCCATAGGCCGGATCGATGTATTTTTCACAATATTCACTAAATGTTCCTGTTGTCGGCGCAAAACTCGACATCTCACCCAGTGATGTCATCAAGAAATAAACCACCAGCGCGACCAGTGTGTAGGCGATTAGCGCGCCACCTGGACCGGCATCATGCACCGCTGAACCACTGGCAACAAAAAGCCCGGTGCCAATCGCACCACCTAAGGCAATCATGGTCAAATGACGCGATTTTAAGTTTCGTTTGAGGTTATTCTGCGGCATATTTTATCTCCATTGTCAGCCATCTAATCATGACACAGACCATCACTCAAAGAATGACGGAGTGTCAGTGGGGAATTTCACTCAAAATTCACCATATCCTGTTTTTCCATCAAAATCGAGAAAATCATAACTTAAATATTACATTTGCATGTAAAATAAACCAAATATCTTTAATTTACGCTGTTTGATTAAAAATTTCTTGCATAATTTCAATTTTATTGGTAGCAATATTACATATTTAAAACATGACAGCGCAATTATGTATAAAATCAACAATAAACCCTCCTCCTACTGCCACCGGCAAAATCCGCTTGAAGACAAACAATATTTTTATGAACTGATACAAAATATCGATCTCGATGGTGATGAGTGCATCGATGACAAACGCCGCTGTTATGTAATGCTTGGCTTTGCCGTCGATGAAGGCGTTAAGCGAAACCAGGGCAGAATCGGCGCCAAGGCAGGACCTCAAAGCTTCAGAGACTGTTTTTACAACCTGCCCATTCAGCGAGATAATTTCACCCTCTTTGATGCCGGAAATATTGAATGTATAAACGGTGACCTTGAGACCGCACAAAAAATGCTTGGTCACTATGTGGCAAAAATTCTAAACATGGGTGCAATCCCTTTGATTATCGGCGGCGGTCATGAGTTAGCCTGGGGAGACCTTCAAGGATTTTATGCCTGCAAAAAAAATCCGGTTATCGTCAACTTCGACGCTCATCTGGATCTAAGAGAGACTCTGCCTGGCGATCTTGGCAGCTCAGGCACGCCTTTCTATCAGGCATCACAACATCAAAAATCCCAGAATAAGCTATTTGATTATCATGTCATCGGCGTCCAGCCTTATGCCAACAGCCGAGCGCTCTTTGATTATGCCACCGCTCATCAGGTTAAACTGCATTTTGCCGAAGATATCCGCCATAACCCTAACGATTTTCGCTTTATCGATAACATCAGCGATAAGGCAGAACTTTATGTCACGGTATGCATGGATGCCTTTAGCAGCGCTCAGGCGCCTGGTGTTTCAGCACCTCAAGTGCTTGGAATAGACGCGCAATATGTTATCGACGCGATAAAAAAATTAAAGCAGACAAGAGTGATTACCGCATTGAGTATCGCCGAGCTAAATCCAAAATACGATATCAACAACTGTACTGCAAAGCTTGCTGCCATCATCATGGCGGCTTTTATTCACTAAACAATGGCAATGAAACCAAAAAAAAGGAATCGAATATGAATGAAACAAATCGAGTCATCAAAGCCGCCACCGGCACTCAAAAAACAGCCAAATCCTGGCTTACTGAAGCCGCTCTTCGCATGCTGATGAATAATCTTGATCCAAATCTTGCCGAGCATCCAGAAAATTTGATTGTCTACGGTGGCATCGGCAAGGCGGCACGCAACTGGCAATGTTTCGACAAGATTGTTGAATGCCTTAAAAACCTCGATGATGATGAAACGCTTCTGGTTCAATCCGGCAAACCGGTCGGCGTCTTTAGAACTCACAGTGATGCGCCTCGCGTGCTTATCGCCAACTCCAATCTGGTGCCACACTGGGCTAACTGGCAACACTTCAATGAACTCGATAAAAAAGGGCTTATGATGTATGGTCAGATGACGGCAGGATCCTGGATCTACATTGGCTCTCAAGGCATCGTCCAAGGCACCTATGAGACATTTGTCGAGATGGGCAGGCAGCATTATCAGGATGATTTAAGCGGCAGATGGATTTTAACCGCCGGATTAGGGGGCATGGGTGGCGCTCAGCCTTTGGCAGGGGTGCTCGCCGGTGCTTGTGTTCTCGCTGTCGAATGCGATGAATCCCGTATCGACTTTCGCATTAAAACCCGTTATCTTGACTACAAAGCCCGCTCAATCGATGAGGCAATGGATATGATTAATCGTGCCACAGCTGAGAATAAAGCCATCTCCGTCGGGCTTTTGGGCAATGCCGCTGAAATTTTACCCGAGATGGTCAAAAGAGGAATCAGACCCGATGCGGTAACCGATCAAACCAGTGCACATGATCCTCTAAACGGCTATCTGCCTGTCGGCTGGAGCATGGACAAGGCGATTCAGGCCCGGCAGGTTGATCCTAAGAGCGTTGTTAAGGCGGCCAAAGCCTCAATGGCAGAACATGTCAAAGCCATGCTTGCCTTTGAACAAATGGGTATCCCTGTGTTTGATTATGGCAACAATATTCGCCAGATGGCCCTTGAAGAAGGCGTTAAAAATGCCTTTGACTTCCCAGGCTTTGTACCGGCTTATATTCGTCCACTGTTTTGTCAGGGCATAGGACCCTTCAGATGGGTAGCACTGTCTGGAGATCCTGAAGATATCTATAAAACAGACCAAAAAGTCAAAGCGCTTCTGCCTGATAATAAACACCTTCATAACTGGCTCGATATGGCCAAAGCACGCATAGACTTTCAGGGATTGCCGGCGCGCATCTGCTGGGTCGGACTTGGAGATCGCGCCAGATTAGGACTGGCATTTAATGAAATGGTTAAAAATGGTGAGCTTAAAGCGCCTGTTGTTATCGGCCGCGATCATCTGGATTCAGGTTCTGTAGCGAGCCCCAATCGTGAAACCGAAAGCATGCTTGATGGCTCTGATGCCGTCTCTGACTGGCCACTTTTAAATGCACTGTTAAATACGGCTAGTGGCGCGACCTGGGTCAGTCTGCACCACGGTGGCGGCGTTGGCATGGGCTTTTCCCAGCATGCCGGAGTCGTTATCGTCGCCGATGGCAGTGAAGAGGCAAAAAGACGACTAAAACGTGTATTGACCAATGATCCGGCAACTGGTGTGATGCGCCATGCCGATGCCGGCTATACCCTGGCGATTGACACGGCAAAAGCCAAAGGATTGAAACTGCCTATGGTCGAAGGTTGTGATCAACATAGCACCACGGTTTTAAGCACCGAGGCAACCTGTGATGAATGATATAGTAGATCTACCCATGAATACCTGTTACACCTTGAAGCCCGGTCAGCTGAGCCTGCACGATATCGAGCAACTGTTGTACAGTGATCGCAAATTAAAACTTGATTCGTCAGACCTTAAACGCGTCAGTGCCTCTTGTAACAAGGTCAAAGAAATCAGTCACGGCAAAAAAAGCGTCTATGGCATCAACACCGGATTTGGCATGCTGGCTCAGACTAAAATTGACCAGATGGATCTTAAATCACTTCAGCGTAAGATTGTACTATCACATGCCGCAGGTGTTGGCAGGCCGCTTGATCCTATCATCGTCAAGCTTGTTATGCTGCTTAAGATCAACTCATTGGCTCAAGGCTACTCTGGCATCTCACCGGAAACACTAACGCTTTTAATTTCCCTTTATAATCATAAGATCTATCCCATTATTCCCGAGAAAGGCTCGGTTGGCGCCTCAGGCGATTTAGCACCGTTGGCACATATGAGCCTGGCTTTAATCGGTGAAGGTGAGGTATGCTTTCAAGGTCGTCGTATCAAAGCTCACGATGCACTTTTGCAATGTCAACTCGCACCTGTAGAGCTTATCGAAAAAGAGGGTCTTGCCCTTTTAAATGGCACTCAGGTCTCAACCGCCATCGCCATCATCGCTTTGTTTAATACCATGAAATGTTTTGCCACAGCTTCCATTGCCGGCGCCATGAGTATTGAAGCGACCAAGGGCAGCATTAAGCCTTTTCATCCTGAGATTGCCAGACTCAAGCGCCTGAAAGGTCAGATTATCTTCAGTCGAGTGATGACAAAACTGCTTAATGATAGTGAGATTATGCGCTCTCACACGCAATGCCAGAAAGTCCAGGATCCGTATTCACTGAGATGTCAGCCCCAGGTCATGGGAGCCGCTTGGCAGCTTATTGCCTCAAGCGCTGAAAACCTGATTAATGAAGCCAATGCTGTCTCTGATAATCCGCTGATCTTAGCCGATGACGATGAGATCATCTCCGGTGGTAATTTCCATGCCGAAATCGTGGCCATGAGTGCCGATATGCTCGCCATTGCCGCCAGTGAAATCGGCGCCATTTCCGAGCGTCGCATCGCCCTTTTGGTCGACAAGACCATGAGTGGGCTTCCCGCCTTTTTGGTCAATGACGCCGGCGTCAACTCTGGATTTATGCTGGCACAGGTTACCGCCTCGGCACTGGCCAGTGAAAATAAAACACTGGCGCATCCGGCCTCTATCGACTCTCTGCCAACCTCGGCCAATCAGGAGGATCACGTCTCCATGGCCACCTTTGCCGCCAGAAAGGCATTGACGATCAGCGACAATATTGCCAGCATCATCGCCATCGAAACGCTGGCGGCCTGTCAGGGAATTGATTTCCATAAACCATTAAAACCAGCCACAGCGCTTCTATCTTATTACAACCAGCTAAGATCGCAAGTTGCCTTTTATGATGAAGATCGCTATTTTGCTGAAGATATCGAACAAGCCTGCCTTGCTTTATCCCGCATCGAATACTATCACAGCGCCATGAGTCTATTGTTTGCTGATATTCTGTCCACAACCCACATGGAGAGCTCGCATGATTGAGCTGATTATTCATCGCGCCACCGTGATAACATTCAATCGCCAGGAGGCAATACTCACTAATGCTTCCATACATATCGACAAGGAATGCATTATCGATATTATCGACAACGACCCTTGCCACTACAGTGAAAATGATGCCAAAACCGTGATCGACCTTGGTGGTAGATTACTAAGCCCAGGGCTTATTGATTGCCATACCCATGTCATTCATGCCGGCAGTCGCGCCGATGAATTTGCCCTGCGCCTCACCGGTGCCGACTATAAAACCATTGCCAAAGCTGGCGGTGGAATCTTATCGACAGTCAATGCGACCCGCGAGGCTTCCTTCGATGAACTTTTAGCGATCTCATCGACACGGGTCACCCAAATGCTTAGATACGGCACCACCACCCTGGAGGTTAAATCCGGCTATGGACTTGACACAGACAATGAAACAAAAATGCTGAAAGTCGCCAAAGCCATCGAACAGCGACTTCCGGTTTCCATCCTTTCCACCTTTCTCGGCGCTCATGCGCTTCCACCTGAATTTAGCGATAACAAAGACGGCTATATTGACTATATCATCAATGATATGCTTCCGCGCATCGCCAAAGAAAAACTGGCAGACTTTGTCGATGGCTTCTGTGAATCTATCGCTTTTTCAACAGCACAGATACAACGGGTATTTCATAAGGCTCAAGAGCTAGGTTTTAAGCTCAAGCTTCACGCCGAGCAGCTGTCTGACCAAAAAGGAGCGGTGATGGCGGCTGAATATGGCGCCGTATCGGTTGATCACCTGGAATATCTTAAACCAGAAGACAGTGCCGTTCTTAAAGAAAACAATACCGTTGCCGTGCTCTTACCTGGCGCCTTTTATTTTCTCAAGGAAAAACAATTACCACCGACTAAAGCACTGATCAATAGCGGCGTTGATATCGCCATCGCCACGGATATGAATCCCGGCACCTCTCCTTTTCTGTCACTGCCCCTGATGATGAATATGGCCTGCGTCTTTTTTGGATTGACCCCCTATCAGGCCTTCAAAGGTGTGACGGTAAATGCCGCCAAGGCACTGGCCATGGCTGATAAAATCGGCAGTATCGAAATTGGTAAAGAGGCGGATCTGGTGCTATGGAGCTGTCATAACTACAACGATATCGTCTGCAATCCAACGATAAATTTTGTCGATACCATTATCAAAAAAGGACAACTTCTCTGGCAACTGGACAGTCGATAACATCGTCTACACCATCGCTATTCAGACTCAGCAAATGGACGTCTGATATCGTCTCAATCATTATTGAGTTTATTCCTTCTCCTGTGACTAACAGCCAAACGCTCAGGCCGAATAACTCAGGGCAACACCCTTCCCAGTCTGATTTCTGTCATCACGCTGGCATTGTAAAAAGCTGTTGAAACAGTGTTCCCTCTTTATTCAAATCTTGGAATGAGCCCGATTCGATAAATTTACCTTCATGCAGAAAATAAATGATATCGGCTTTTTTAATGGTGGATAGGCGGTGTGCAATAACGATGCGGGTGATGTTCATCTGATTTATATGTGCAGAGATGGTGGCTTGGCTGTTATTATCCAGTGCGCTGGTGGCTTCATCAAGGATTAATATTTTTGGCTGATAACGCAATGCTCTGGCAATGAGTATGCGTTGAATCTGTCCGCCAGAGAACGTATTTCTGTCTGCGGATACTAAGGTTTCTAATGCCATCGGTAGTGCAAGAATATCTTCTTTTAAACCGACAGTATCTAACAGCTGCCATATTATCTCATCAGCAATCGTGTTATCGTCGCAACTGATATTTTGCCGTATTGTGCCTGTTAGTAGGGAATCAGTCTGTAAAACGGTGCCAATTTGACGATAGAGATTTTTTAGGCTTAATTGTGATAAATCAGTATTATCATAGAAAATCTGACCTGCATTTGGCTTTTGTAAACCGAGAATAAGGTTTATCAAGCTGGACTTTCCCGCACCAGATAGGCCAACGATACCAATAAAAGCGCCGGCATATATTCTCAATGAAATATCATCAAGTAAGGGGCGGCTCATATTGGCATAGCTCAAAGAAATATGTTTGAGCTCAATGCCGCCTGAAATTATTATGTTCTTCTGCGCAGAAGATGTTCTTTCAGACGATTCGCTCAATATAGGCTTGACCCTATAGAGATGAGCAAATACTTGTACAATAAGACGAATATTACCAGCAACATTACTGTAGTGTTGAAAAAATAAAGTCAATGCTGCCATGAAAATAATATAGGATTCGACGCCAAACGGTTGTTTTTCATAAAGAATAATAGCAATGAGCACGAGGATAATTGTGCTGCGACGGACAAAAATAGTGGATAGCTGCATTGCAAATCCAATATAGAAAATTTGTAGACGTTTGTGCTGCATTTGGCTGAATATTTTGGCGAAGTGGTTGACAACGGTGGCTCGTCGGTTAAAGACTTTAATTTTATCAACGGCCTGAAGAGACTGTTGGGTAAAACCCATGTTTTCACCCTTGAGATCAAGATTTTTCTTTGCCAGCGGATACTCCAAGCGAGCACCAATATAAAAAATGAATAACATCAACAAAGAAAGAATTAATACAATAAGCGTAAGCTTCCAAGAGATTACGCCCATTACAATAAGGCTGAACATACCATAGATGAGACTGCTTAATGACAAGATCATGGTGCTGTTGAGTGTCGTGATAAGATTGCTCAGAGACGAAGCACGATTAGCCAGATCCCCCGATTTGAAACGAGCAAAAAAGGACAGAGGCAGGCTTAACATTTTGTCCATGATGGCAGACTCAAGATGATAAACCATGCGCATTTCTATTCGTGTCAATAGCAGCTTTTGGATGTAATTGAAAAAAGCCATCGAAAATTTGCTTAAAAACAGGAAAAAAACAAGCCAAAGCAGTAGGGACATATCATCGTTAACAACGCCATTAGCAATAACTTTGCCGTAGATAATGGGGGTTATCATCACCAAAAGACCACAGGCGAGCATAAAATAAAGAAAATAGCGAAGTTCATATCTATTGCCTATATAGGAACGCGCTCAAAATAACTTCCCATTATTGTATTCATATTGTTCATACG
>JBMSHD010000054.1:0-14500 GCA_049416425.1 Francisellaceae bacterium
TTCGTATGAACAATATGAATACAATAATGGGAAGTTATTTTGAGCGCGTTCCCAAGCAACTTGGCGATAACTGAATATCCTTGCTACTGAATGTAGTAAAAAGATCAATAAATAACCAGAAATTATTTTGCAAGCTATTTTTCAGAAATTTCACGATAAATTTAGCAGGCAAATTCGAGAATTAAGTCGTTTCTACTCATTGCCATCAGGCTATACAGTCGATACCATAGACAGCGTGTACTGCTGTTACTCTCTCAACTCTCTCTTTCCTCCAATATAATGGCAGTACACACATCCTCTTCATCATATTACCATAACGGTACAGCAATTATCTCACGACTTTTATCCTGCTTTTCCGATAAAACCAATCGTTAATTTTCATCATTTTGTCCGACTATTTTCCCTTCAATTACCATCATCAGGACGTTATAATAACACGGTGTTATGCATCGCTGCCTTTTCTCTCTTTCCTCCAATTATAAGTAGTGACATATAACCTCAATAAAACGCTTGCTCCAAATTAAGCAAAAAATTTGTAAAATAGGTTGTCAGTGGTATAATCTGGCATCGTCATTTGAAACCGCCAAACAGGATAACCATGTCTATTAAGATTAAAGAGCGCAGACGCGCCAGATTTCATGCCATTCAGGCACTTTATCAGCACCAGCTTGCACACAACAGTTTTGATGAGCTCAAGCGCCAGTTCTATGAAGACAATGCCAACCGACATCCCGTTGAATGGGATTTCTTCTACCGCCTTATCGATGGTACAGCGAAACATCTTGAACAAATCGATACCCATATCGCTACATATGCCGCCAACCGTTTCGATTCCATTAACAGCATCGACCTTGCTATCTTGCGTCTCGGCGCTTATGAACTCTTAGATTGTTTTGATATTCCTTATCAAGTCATTATCAATGAATATGTCGATCAGGCAAAGACATTGGGCACACAAGAAGGCCATCGCTTTGTCAATGGACTTCTGGATAGATTAGCCGGCGTGCTACGCAATAAAAACGAACAGCACAGCTAGACGATCATACCGTCTTAAGCCTTTATACAGGTTTAAAAAAATGCTAAGCGTACAAAAAAGAAACCGGCGCTGCCCTGTTATTTTACCCTCTCCTTGAGTTTCGTATCCGCCTTCAATCTGCCGACGTTTTAACATCTGGCAGATAGAGTTTCTGATCAGGATTGATCACATCACCTTTTAAATGATTCAACTGTTTGATACAAGCCGGCGTGGTATTATTGGCTTTAGCAATGGTAAACAGATTATCGCCTTTTTTCACGGTATACTGTGACAGCGTCGGCGTCTCACAATACTGATCCGGTGTCAGATAAACCATTTTTGTTGACGCACAACCTGTTAAAATGACCGTAACCGCCAAAAGTGCTAACAGATTTTTCTTCATTTTGCTACCTCATTAAAAAATATAAACTACAGCTGTAATTCTGGTTTATCCTTTTAAAAAATTCAAGTCCAAAATTAAACTCCTAAGCATCAATGCTTTTGCTGTAAAAAAACATTGACCGCATCACAATCGGCGGCAACAAACGTTTTTTGCATCGTCTTGCGACATTTATACTCAACATGACCTGCCTCCAGCGATTTAGCGCCGATAATCAACTGGTGTGGTGCACCGATTAAATCGGCATCGGCAAACATCACTCCGGCTCGCTCATCTCGGTCATCGAACAACACATCAAAGCCCGCTTCATTAAGGCGCTGATAGAGCTCATTGGCAAAGAGCTCGACCTCTGGACTCTTATGCCGATTCATCGGCAGTATAATCACATCATAAGGGGCAATTTCCTTTGGCCAGATAATACCTTTATCATCGTGTGACTGCTCGATGACCGCAGCAACAATACGCGTCACGCCAAAACCATAACAACCCATAATGGGATAGCTTGCTTTGCCATTTTCATCAAGGATCGCCGCATTCATCGCCATCGAATAATAATCACCCAACTCAAAGATATGACCGACCTCAATGCCACGGGTCTGCCTAAGCCTTCCCTGTCCATCCGGAGACAAATCACCATCCACCACATTCCGAATATCAGCCAGCATGTGATTATTCAGCATCTCATCACTCCAGTTAACTTTCAACAGGTGATAGCCATCTTCATTGGCACCACAGACAAAATCAATACAAGCGGCGGCAGAATAGTCTATGATCAAAGGCAGACTGACGCCAACAGGCCCCAGAGAGCCTGCTTCGGCACCGAAGGCTTTCTGGATATCTTCATCGGTGGCAAATTCACAGACTCCTGCAAACTGAGGCAGCTTCTGGAGTTTAATTTCATTGAGTTCATGATCACCCCGCAGAATCAAGGCAAACAACTCAGCAGCGGTATTTTTCACCACCAGCGTTTTAATCGTCTTATCCGCACTGATATCCAGATGACGACAAAGCTCATCAATCGTTTTAATCCCAGGCGTGGCGACTTTCGTAAAATTTTGGCTTATGACTTTTTTCGGAAAAACCTCAGGCGTCAAATACGTTGCCATCTCAATATTGGCCGCATAATCACTGCTATCACTATAGCAAATGATATCCTCTCCGGCATCGGCTAAAATTTGAAACTCATGGGTTTTGCTTCCGGGTCTTGCCATGGCACCACCATCAGCCTCCACTGCACGAAAGGCGATGCCAATGCGATTGAGAATATGGCTGTAAGCCTCATACATAGATTGATAGGTATGGGCTAAAGACGCATAATCATTATGAAAGGAATAGGCATCTTTCATGATAAATTCTCGCGCTCTCATCACCCCAAAACGCGGTCTGATCTCATCTCGAAATTTGGTCTGAATCTGATACAGGTTCAAAGGCAGTTGCTTGTAACTCTTTAAGGTTTTTCTGACCAGATCAACTATCGGCTCTTCATGAGAAGGGCCATAATAGAAGTCACGCTTATGACGATCCTTAATCGTCAATAGATCAGCGCCAAATTTATCAAAGCGCCCGGTTTCATAGACAAACTCCACCGGCAAAATATTGGGCATAATCACCTCTTCGGCTCCGGCTTTTTTCATCTCTTGCCTGATGATCTGCTCGATTTTAGACAATACTCTGACGCCGGTTGGCAGCCAGGTATAGACGCCAGAGGTGACCTGACGTATCAGTCCGGCTCGTAGCATATACTGATGAGAAATCAGCTCGGCATCCTTAGGGGTTTCCTTCTCCGTGGCAAGCAGTGTATGAGTTACTTTCATCGTTTCATTATTTTAAGAAAAAACATATTGCTTAAATTAACGCAGATTTCAGACGCATTCAAGCATTATTTTAATCACTTTTCCATGCTTAATTATAAAGCACAGCATCCTCGTCTATTGCAGTTTCATTCCTACTGCTTCTTCGGCATGATACATGACTTCCGCTCCAAACTCTGAGCTGATGCGATCCAAGAGACTCAAAGGCTCGGTATAATCCACAAGTGGAAGCTTGGCAAATTTTTCGCTGACAAGCGTATGCACATTGCCAAAAGCATCGATAAGACCGTATTTTTTGCCTTCAATACCGCTAAATGGCATGCCGGAGAAAATCACCTGCGACTCGGCCAGATCAAGCCGATCACCACGACCTGCCTTGACAGCATCGATAAAAACCTGATGCGTCTGATCCAGCATCTTATCCATATCTTTAACCTGAGCGGCATTCTGTGGCAAAAACGGATCGAGAAAACCCTTGTCCTTGCCTGCCGTATAAAGCCGCCTCTCAACGCCAATTTTCTTCATCAGCTCCACAAAGCCAAAACCACCGGCTCTGACACCAATTGAACCAACGATAGACATTTTGTTGGCATAAATCTCATTCGCCGCCGAGGCGATATAATAACCACCGGAGGCACAAAGATCGGAACACACGGCATACAGAGGCTTATCGGGATATTTTTTCTCAAAATAACGCATGGCTTCATAGATATCATCCGATTGAACCGGGGAGCCGCCTGGGCTGTTGATATAGAGAATCACCCCTTTGGTATTGCTGTTTTCAAACGCCTTCTCCAGACTCTTGTTAATCCGATCCGCATTGGCATCGGCATCATCGGCGATCACGCCCTCAAGCTTAACCAGGCCAACATGTGGCTTCATCCCCGGCGTGATCTTATCCTCAGCGCTAAAGATCCACCATAAGATGACAACGATAACAACCAGCCAGCATACGCGAAAGAAAATACGCCAACGCCGGGCTCGGCGCTGTTCCTTTAAATAAGCTGCTGCAATTTTCTCCAAGGCATGCTCTTGATCAGACATTCATTTACTCCTTTATTGAAACAATTAACGGCCATTAATGATTAATCATAGCGGCGAATCATACAGATCACCATTAAAATTCCTGAGCAAAAGTGAGTGATTGTCCCAAAGCATCACTGATGATTTTATTGTCATCAAATTTCAGGATGCCATTGACAAAAACCTTCTCAATTTTTGCATGAAATTCATCGCCGGCAAACGGCGTCCAGCCACACTTGTATTTCGTGGTTTCATCGGTCACGCTAAATCTGGCATTAAGATCAATAAGCACCAGATCGGCATAGTACCCTTCTTTAATAAAACCTCTGTTTTTGACACCATAGGCAATGGCCGGCGCATGAGCGGTTTTTCTGATGATCTCCTCTAATGTCAAAACACCACGATGATAATGTTCAAACAGACAAGGCAATGCATGCTGAACCAGAGGCAGACCAGAAGGTGCCTGAAAATAGCTTTTCTGCTTTTCAGCCCAGGTGTGCGGCGCATGATCGGTGGCAATGATATCGATGCGATTGTCTTTAACCGCCTTTAACAATGCCAGTCGGTCACGCTCCTCTTTTATCGCCGGATTGCATTTTATCAAGCTGCCTTTTCGCTGATAATCTCCACGGGAAAAATACAGATGATGTGCACAAACTTCAGCGGTAATACGTTTTTTCTCCAAAGGAATATCCGCTCTAAAAAGCGCCAGTTCTTCTTCTGTTGTGATATGAAGTACATTGAGTCTTGTCTCGTATTTTTTCGCCAGTGACACCGCCAGTGATGAGGATCGATAACAGGCCTCCCGACTACGAATCAAGGGATGATATTCCATCGGCACAGATTCACCATAACGCGTGCGATATTCCGTCTCTAAAGCCGCGATCATCGGGGTGTCTTCACAATGCGTGGCGATTAAAATCGGAGAGCTCTTAAAAAATCGCTCCAGTATTTTTTCATCATTGACCAGCATGTTTCCCGTTGACGCTCCCATGAAAATCTTGATTCCACAGGCATCAGAAACCCCAAGCCTCGATAACTCATCGACATTATCGTTGGTCGCCCCCAGATAAAAGGCAAAATTGGCATGTGATTTACTCGCTGCCAATGCTTTTTTTGCGTGTAGACGCTCAACCGTCGTTGTTGCCGGCGTGCAATTTGGCATCTCCATATAAGAAGTGATGCCTCCGGCAACGGCGGCTTTTGATTCCGATTCGATATCACCCTTATGCGTTAGTCCCGGTTCACGAAAATGCACCTGATCATCGATCATGCCGGGAATGAGATGGAGTCCAGATGCATCAATCACCATAACAGAAGCGCGCGAAGAGATGCTCTTATCAATTTTGGCAATCCGTCCATCTTTGATCAGCATATCGGCCTGATATTGTTCGTTTTCATTGACGATGATCGCATTTTTAATAAGGTATTGTGACATAGGCTGCCATCCTGCTGAGGTCTTAAAATGACTAAAGTGTAGCGTACTTTCATTTTATTGACGAGTGATTTATAGAATCTCATTTACAACCGACATTTTGCACATTTGCCTTTTTTGCTCACCTTTTGTCAGAAATCATTCTCAACCATTCCTTTATCATTCAATAAACTCCGCTCGTTTTCCTCTTTTCGAAAATTGAACGTAAAAATGACCACGGTGTTGAATGGCTATCACGAGTCCTGAATTCAAACAATGATTCAGCCTAAACTCTCTTCATTTTCCTTAAGATAAGGGATAGCAGAACATGATAATACTTGTAAAATAAATCAGATGCCGGCATCATTGTGACATAAATGATCATCATCTAAAAATTAAAGGACTCGATATGAAACTGAAAAGCTCTCTTTGCGCCATTTCTTTCTGTGGTGCATTGCTGATGGCGGGCTGTAGCTCAAATACCGGATTGGCAAATTATAATGTTAATCAGGCCATGAACAGCATGCCACCTGAAGTAAAAGCCAAAACCGATGATTTTAAATTTTATTTTGGTCCAGATTCAACGCCTAAGGGTGCCGAGAAACTCGGTGAGATCAAAACCAGTTTAAGAACCAATGCCGTTGGCAAGTCACCTGAAGCATCCTGCAACTGGGTATTTTATTCTGCACTTTTGAAATTAAAACACGCCTCAGAACTTGCCGGTGGCAATGGCGTCGGTGACATAGAATCAAACTGGCAAAATAATCCCACTGCAGATAAAAGCACCTTTGCCTGTGACAATGGACTTTGGATGTCTGGTGTGGCTCTCAAAGGTCAAGCCATCAAGGTAAAATAAGCTCTCCCTTCATATAGAACACCGCACCTCCTCTTAACAACACACGATCTTCTATCACCTCACACTCGATGTCTCCACCGCGTTTTGACCATTGCCTGGCCGACAACAGCTTCTTATCCAGCTGTTTTGCCCAATAAGGCGCCAAAATACAATGCGCCGAACCGGTGACCGGATCTTCATTGACACCATATTTTGGGAAAAAGCAGCGCGAAACGAAATCGTAATCATCACCTTTCGCCGTCACCAGTACACCTCGTAAATCGAGTTGATTCAAACGATTAAAATCCGGGTTAAGCCCAATCACCGTCTGCATATCATCATAAACAAGCATATAATCCTGATGCGAGCAAAACACCGCCGATGGTTTAACGCCGATGCCATCAATAAGGGCATTGTTGACCTGCGCTACCGCTTTGACAGGAATCGCCGGAAAATCAAGCTCGATTCGATCGTTGATTCGTTTGACGACAAGCTCTCCACTCAAAGAGTCAAAGCGAATACACTCACCTGGGTAATCCATATACTCAAACAGCACAAACGCCGTCGCTAACGTTGCATGCCCGCAGAGTTTCACCTCACCTCCTGGTGTGAACCATCGAAGGTGAAAACCCGAATCGGTTGGCACAAAATACGCGGTTTCCGAGAGATTGTTCTCAGCGGCAATCGCCAGCAACTGCTCATCGTTTAACCAAAAATCCAGAGGGATTACCGCCGCCGGATTCCCTGAAAAAAGCCTATTGCTAAAGGCATCAATCTGATAAATTTTCAACTTCATTTTTATTCCTTAAACATTATATATTAACGACTTTTAACCTCTTTCATCCGCAGGGAGAGCACCAGACTAATAAAGAATAAAACCGCAAAGCTCGCCATTGCCACCTCAACGCCGACATGCTGAACATAAAAACTAACCGGTGCATCACCAAACGCCGCCCCTAACATACCCATGGCCTGAGTCACGCCCGTTAACATGGCAAAGACTTTAGGGGTAAACCAGTTGATGGCAATTCTCAAGGTTCCAACAAAGGCAAAAGCACCGCAAAATCCCATCAACATCCGCGCCACCACCGCCAGTGTCAGGTTGTTCGACATGGCAAACAGCACACAGGCAACCCCGGTTACGATTGCCGCAACCGACATCACGCGTCTTGGTCCAAATTTATCGGTGATGACGCCAACGGGAATCTGCATGAAAATATAGGGGTAATAAAAAAAGGCAGATAAAGCGCCAAGCCCTGCCGCCGTAATGCCAAATTTATCACTCAATTGTGGAATCATCACACTGGGAAAGACACGCAGAAAATATTCACAAAAAAAGAAAAACGCCCCCAAAAACCAGATTGTCAGTGCAAAGCTTAAGTGGTTGTTGCGCCTGTTCGCCATAAAATCACCGATTATCCTTTGTCATTATTTGAGGCAGGCATCGAGTATACCCTGATTTCATCGCAAGATAAAATCATTAAAATCTATTTTCCTGGATGATAAAATTTGTGCCGTATTGCTAAATCGGATATAATCATGACCAAGACGACAATAATCCCCCGACAACCATGCGTGATTTAAAAAGCTGGCTTGATGACTATGCAAAAAGTCATCAAAACCCTACCAATAAAAAAATTCACATGATCTGCGTACCTTTGATCATGTACAGCATTTTGGGCGTTCTTGTCGCCATTTCGAGCTGGGCGGCGCTTATCATCGCCATTTTGGGACTCCTCTTCTATTACAGCCTGTCATTGAGACTCGGGTTTTATATGATGATTCTAACGGCCATCATGCTCGGCATCATTGGCTGGCTGCCTTTTCGCCTCAATCTGATTCTATCCATTGCCATCTTTATCATCAGCTGGATCTTTCAGTTTATCGGTCACAAAATCGAAGGCAAGAAGCCGTCTTTTTTCAAAGACCTGCTGTTTCTGTTAATCGGCCCATTATGGGTTGTCAATCGCCTTGTAAGCAACAAATAATGCATTTTCAGTGAAACTCAAATTTCTTCTCCACAGCGCTGTTATCGCCTTTTTCACCTTAATCTCGCGTCTTCTGGGTTTCCTAAGGGATATCCTTCTGGCTTCAAGCTTCGGTGCCACAAGTTACATGGATGCCTTTCTGGTCGCCTTTAAAATTCCCAATTTTATACGCCGATTATTCTCAGAAGGCGCCTTCTCTCAAGTATTAGTACCTATCCTTAGAGAATCGCATCATCCAGAAACAAATGATCAGGCAAAGCACTTTATCCGACAATTTTTTAGTTTTCTGACGCTTGCCCTGTTCTTACTGTCTTTAATCGCCTTTATCGCCTCAGGCATCATCATCATGATGATTGCTCCCGGCTTTCTCAGCAATTCAACTCAATTTTCTCTGACGCAATCGCTTTTTAAGCTTATGCTTCCCTTTGTGTTTTTCATGACGTTAACCGCATTTTTAGGCAGTATTTTAAACAGTTATTATCGCTTTGCCATTCCAGCGATGACGCCGATTATTTTAAATGTAATCATGATTGTCTTTATCCTGTTGTCATCACATTTCAACACCCCGATTTATGCCGTGGCCTGGGGAGTACTGCTGGCGGGCATTCTGCAATTTCTACTGCAGATTCCCTTTGTTTACCGACTGGGCTTCAGCCTCATTCCAGACTGGCATTTCACACCAAAAGTCAGACAAAGTCTGGCGAAACTCATTCCGGCTCTGCTTGCGGCCTCAAGCGTGCAGATCAGCATGCTGATCGAGACGATCTTTGCCTCATTTCTGCCGACCGGAAGCCTGTCCTGGCTTTATTATCCCGATCGATTAAATCAACTTCCTCTGGGCATCTTTGGCATCGCCCTTTCGGTGGCCATTCTGCCGTATTTAAGCCGGTATAAAAATGAACCCACGCCATTTAATCAGCTGATCAATACAGCCATGCGTCTTAGCCTGATGCTGAGCTTACCTGCAGCCGTCGCACTTTGTCTGCTATCGATGCCGCTGATGATGACCTTGTTTCACTTCGGTCAATTCAGTCTGTTTGATGTCAGGCAATCTCAATATGCCTTGATTGCCTTTGCCTTGGGACTTCCGGCTTTTATCCTGATTAAGATTGTCATCTCAGCACTCTATAGCAAAAATCTGATACGCCTTGCCCTCCATATCACCTTGATCTGCCTGGCATTCAATATCATCAGCAACTTCGTGCTGATTGCTGTTTTATCGCCCTTCTCTCTGGGATATCTTGGACTTGCCATCTCAACGACTCTAAGCGCCTGGTTAAATGCCATCATTCTTTTAAAAATCATGGCTCATCGTTACCAACTGAAGCTGTTGAAAACCAATTTCCACTTCATCATCAGGCTTGGCGGCGCCTCTGGCGTGATGGCCATATTATTATTCCATTTAAGCGGCGATATCAATTTCTGGAATCAGCTAACGCACCTTAATCGTTTTTTCCATTTATTTATGCTTATCCTCACCGGCGCTGGAAGTTATTTTTTAATGCTGTGGCTGTTTGGCGTCAGACGAAAGGACATCTTATTTACCCCGAGTTCAAACTGAATTTCACTCAAATTATTTCAGCAAGCCTTATCAATGCCCTAGGCAAGCCAGTAAAATTCCATTACAATCTCTATAATCATTAAATTCCCGATTTGGGATATAGAAACCAATCATTGATGGAGCGCAAGGCGTGATTAAAAAATGTATTTTGTCAACCGTCACAATCGGTCTTATCATCACCAGCAGCCTGTCATTTGGGTTGACGGCCTATACCGTAGAAAAAGGCGATTCCTTATGGAAGGTGGCCAATAAACATAAGATCAAAGGGATCGACACCAAACAGATGATCGAAGCCATCAAAGGCATCAACAGCAAGGAAAATCCCTCCATCAACGACAACCTGATCAATATCGATCAAAAATTAGCCATTCCCACCACTTCTGGGGAAGTCACCGATGGAATTAAACTTTATAAATATCAGCGTCAGCAATATATTGAAGCACACAGCCCACCGGTGGCGGAAAAATTGCAACCCAAGCCTGACAACAGCAGTTATGCTGCCACAACGGCTGAAAAGACAACGTCTGTCGTTTCAGCTCCGATACCAACGCCTTCAAGCGATAATCAAGAGTTAAGGACAGACTCAAACAGCACCAAGGCAGCCATACAACCTCAAACTCCATCTGAAAAACTCCAGGTCGCAACACCAAAACCCATAGGACGCTGGGTTTTGCTGGCAATTGTTATCCTTATCCTCTTACTTTACCTGGTTCGACGTTCAAGAAAAAATAAACATCAGCAGAGCAATCCCCGAGCGATTAAAGAACGTTATTATGGCAATCATCTTCAACCTGAGACACAAACCAGGGCTTCAGCCGACGAGCTCGCGCATCAAAAACAGCGTAAAGATGCCGACCTGGAAAACCTGCTGTCTCAGGCTGATCGCTTCATTGCCGAGCGAGATATTCAACGCGCCAAAGCCATTTTACAGGAAGCGCTTAACCTGGCACCAAAGAATCTCTCCATTCGCATCAAACTCTTGTCTGTTTATGGCGCCGACAATGACATTATTTCATTTAACAGCGAACGCGACTACCTGGCCTCTAATCTTTTGCCTTATGATGATGAACGCTGGCGTGAGATCGATCAAATCTATCAGCAATATTTTGCTGTCCGCTAAAAAATTTCTGCTATGCTCTACGTACGGGTTTTACTAGATTTAAAACAGTCGATATGAGCAAGGCAAAATACATCGTCGCCATCAATCTGTTTGGACATTATCAACCACTTGTCAACCGTGCAATCAGCATTGCTAAGGTCTTTGATCATGAACTTGAAGTCGCCTGCATCGTTGATTTCGCTCAAGACTTAAGCAGTGAAGTGGTAAGCTTTCAGCAGGCCTTTGAACGTCAGGCCAAAGAATACTTAAATCGTCAGTGTCAGATTTTCAAGGAAGACTATCCTCAATTATCCGAGAAGTTACATATCATTAAACTGCACGCGCTCAAAAATCCGGTTGATTATCTGAGTCAATTTATCCATGAACACAACATCTCGACACTTATCATCGGCGCCCATGACTATCATAGCTTTGAACTGTTATATGATTCGCTGCCGGCGGATATTCTCTATGAGTTGCCGTGCAATATCCTATCACTGCAACAAACAAAATCCTCCCCTCAATACAATAAAATTCTTGTCGCTACGGATTTAAAAGGCGATAACAGCAAAATTGGTGCCTTGAGCCATGATATTGCCAGGCATTACAATGCCGAGGTCTCTGTTGTGGTGGTTCATGACTTTATTGCCGAGCTCATCAATATTGTTGACTTCTCCGCCGAACCCAAAGACGACAAATCCAAACTTATCAGCCACATCCATGACTGGATGAATAAATACGACTTTCATGGACAGGTTCATTTTCAAAAAGGACGTGCTGCCTCTCAAATTATGCAGACGGCTAAACAGTTTAATTATGATCTGATCGTTCTGGCGCGCCATCACAAAGGTTTTTTCAATACCTTGCTCACCGGTTCTACCACTCGAGCCGTGCTTAATCATGCCTCGACAGATGTAATGATTCAGAAGTTATAGCATATAGGGCTTGCCAAGCGTAAAGCATTGATGCAAAATGCCAGCTATCGATTATTGAGTAACCCAGTTTGAAATAAATGAGTCTTTTTAAACGTTTTAAGCGTCAAGCGCCCGGCTCTGATGAAGCACTGAAAGATAAAGCCGCTGTTGAAACGGCACAGGCCACGATAAAGCCTTCAGAAAAAGCAATACAATCAGAGGTTGCCATTCCACAGAAAAGCAGCTTATTTGGTCGTCTGAAAGAAGGGCTTAAGAAAACACGCGCCAAGTTAAATGGTGGCATCGGCGAGCTTCTGTTAGGAAAAAAAGTTATCGATGAGGATTTGATCGATGATATTGAAATGCAGCTCTTAACCGCCGATATTGGTGTTGAGGCAACCGAAGAAATCATGGAAGCTGTACGCCAGAGAGTCTCTCGCAATGAACTCCAGACCATGGATGCCCTAACGACCCTGCTTCGCGAGAAACTCCAGGCCATCTTGAGTCCTGTCGAGATGCAGCTGACGCTCACCGATGATCACAAACCCTATGTTATTCTCATGATTGGCATCAATGGTGCCGGAAAAACCACCACCATCGGCAAGCTGGCCAAACAACTTCAACAACAGGGCAAATCCGTGATGCTGGCCGCCGGAGATACCTTCAGAGCCGCCGCGGTAGAACAGCTGCAAGTCTGGGGACAGCGCAATAACATCCCGGTTGTCGCACAACACACCGGTGCCGATAGTGCTTCCGTCATATTCGATGCCGTCAATGCGGCAAAAGCCCGCCAGATTGATGTCCTCATCGCCGATACCGCCGGACGCCTTCACACCAAATCCAACTTGATGGAAGAGTTGAAAAAAGTCGCCCGAGTGATGAAAAAAATCGATGATACAGCTCCGCATGAGGTCATGCTGGTATTGGATTCCAGCATTGGACAAAACGCCATTGCTCAAGCCGAAGAGTTTAATAAAATCATCCCAATCACAGGCATTACCATGACGAAAATGGATGGAACCGCCAAAGGCGGCGTCATCTTTGCCATCGCCAAGAAATTCAAACTGCCCATTCGCTTTATCGGTATCGGTGAAGGCATCGATGATCTACGCCAATTTAAGGCACAGGACTTCGTTGATGCCCTGTTTGATAAGGACTAAAACTCATCAATGCAAATTATCGCACGCCACCCCATTTACTTCTATCGGATTCCAGTTGAAGCTTATTCCCAATCCACAAACCGTTGATGAAATGATCCTGCTCAAAATTATCCGTTTCTGGATGCAATAAAATCGAACCATGTACAAGACGCTTTTTTAATAGTACGGGGATCATTAATGATAAGTCCCTCTGCTCAAACTTCAGCAGCACCATCGGCTTTATATGCGGACCAATTGAACGTGTATGAAAAGTGCCGACAACAGCATCGACTTCCTCCGTGACAGCTGAAACCAACGCTTTTATAACCTCAAGTTCTTCCAACTCATAATAAACGTGAGCATGCCACTGTTGGTGCCAAACAGGCTCTTTTATTAATTGCACAACTATCTCCTTGATTTAAAGTATTTACGCATTGGATAAAAATTTCTCATTTTGTCATCGGACTAAAACAAATCTGAGAGGGCTCTATTTGAGTTGAATCTATTGATATTTCTGAAAAATTTAATGACCTTAATAAATTAATCGCAGGAACATTCGCTTTTCTCGTTATACCAACACATCTAAGATTATGCTTTGCTGCCTCCTCTATGCCTTTTATCGCAATCATTTTCCCCAATCCTTGTTTTGTATACAAGTGAGAAACTCTAAAATATAAATTTGCAAAGCTTCCATAATTTTGGAAATATTTGATTTTTACACCGCCCATGCCAATGACCTTATCACCCAGTATAAGCACTTGATACATTATGTCTGTCGTTGTTAAATCCGCTATCCACTCATCAATAATTTTCAGACCTTGTTTAAAGTTTGGAGGGTTAGGATTAAATAGATTATTGCGGGGTTCGCTTAATAACTCAGCCAATGCCTGTTTATGATCATTTGTTATTTTTTCAAATCTTGCTTTCATAAACCATCACCCCTTTTCGAGAATTAAAACTGCTTTAGCGTTATTTACACATCCTCTCTGCCTCTCTCTAGGATCGTGCGCAAAATAACTTCCCGTATATATCTGCCGTGAAACCTTGTTTCCCGTCATTGCCGCGACAGGCGGCAATCTACGTGGCCAGTGTAACATTGGCAATGCCACTAACGGCTTTTGCCTAAGCACATACGATCTTTGCCACTCTCACGATGATCACATGGATCATCGCCAAGCGATGATGACGCCTGTTATATCTGACCGATTTTTGCACAGATAAGGCAATTTATTTTAGACACATTCCCTATAGGAACGCGCGCAAAATAACTTCCTTTTTTTCATGGCGAAATATCTTCCAAT
>JBMSHD010000055.1:0-14319 GCA_049416425.1 Francisellaceae bacterium
ACAAAACGCTCGAGAAAGTAATAAATGCTAAATTTTAATAAGACAGCCCTGATGACCCACCAATTTTATTTTTGGTTCTTTGCATTATTTTCATTGAATAGATAGCTAACCGGATTCCACTCAACTGGCAAGCTTTGCCATTCCTAAAAGTCCAGCTGCTTTAGGATGATGCGCCAAAAGAATTTCCGTATCGCGCCCGATTGGCAATACACGCCGTTGAAATTGCTCACGCACAGGGTTTAACAGCATATCACCAACACTGATCAGCGCGCCACCAATAACGATGACCTCAGGTGCCAGCATGTGTGTGATTGAGACAAGACCAGAACATAAGGCATAAATAAACTCATCGATGACGTGAAGCGTTTCCAGATCATCCTGAGAAAAGGCATAGATCAGATCTTCAACATTCAGCTTATCGTTTCGTTTAACACGACGAAAATTCCGCATCAGGCTGCTTGCAGAGGCATGTTGCTCCCAGGCACCAGGCACTAAGGCATTCGCATCACGATTTGTTTGATCAATTATCAGGTAACCGACTTCACCGGCTCCATGATGGAGCCCATGATACGGCTTTCCATCGATAATAATGGCACCACCTATGCTGGTTCCAAGCGTGACAAATACAGCATTTTTATAGGGTTTCAAGGCTCCTTGCCACAACTCACCGATTGCCGCGGCGTTGACATCGTTTTCCATCACCACCGAAACCCCTGTCAATCTACTGAATTCTCCGGCTAATGGATAGTCAACCAAAGCCGCAACGTGTTGAGAACCACAGCTTATCTTTCCATTTTCAACCACACCGTGCGCGGCAATGCCAATGGCATCGATCGCATGGCTCTCAGCATCCTTCTTATAAATCGCCTCAAGCTTTTCTAAAATAGCCTCTCCACTGCTTATATGACCTGTTGGAATCTGGTTTTGCATCAAAATAACTCCCTGTGTCGTCACCACTCCATATTTGATGTTGGTGCCTCCTAAGTCAACACACCATATATTCTTGTTCATTGATGATCCTTATTTTTCATTTCCTATAAATCAAAGCTGTTCTGCTATAGTTAAATTACCTCGACCATATTCAAGAATATCCATGAGCAACGCAAAAGACAAGATAAGAATTTATCGCCTGGATCGCAAAGGAAAAACCGAAATTCTGCCGGCTGATATCGATATTAAAAATCATTCTGATGAGCTTTTGTGGCTTCAGCTCCATCTCGATGGCGCAAAGTCCTACCTTAAAAAAAACAAACTGGTGCCTGATTATGCCATTGAAATTCTAAGCGCCAAAGAAACACGTCCAAGAGCCATCGTGCACGACAACACGCTGATCGCCACCTTCAGAGGCGTCAACTTAAATGTCGGCGCTGACCCTGAAGACATGGTCGCCATTCGAGTATGGCTTCAGGAGAATCTCATCATCACCGTCAGCAAGCGTAAAATGTTATCCCTTGAAGACATAGAAGAACACCTGAAGAAAGGAACCGGTCCCATGGATAGTGGTGATTTCATCGAGCAGCTTTTATCCTTTATCACCGATAAATCGGTCGATGTCTGCACCGAGGTTGACGATGAAATCGATGCCATTGAAGATCAAAGCATCAATAACCTGAAATCCACTTATGATAACTTTCATGGTTTAAGCATTTTAAGAAGACGGGTGATCATGCTCAAACGCTATCTTCTGCCTCAGCGCGAGGCCATTATGCGCATTCAGTTTGAAAAGTTAAGCTGGCTTGATCAAAGCAACCTTGTTCATCTACGTGAAATCGCCGATGCCAATATTCGGGTACTGGAAGATCTGGATGCACTGCGCGATCGAATCAGTGTCATTCATGAAGAGAGCTTCGCTCTTTCTCAGGATCAGCTAAATAAGAAGATGTTTATCTTAGCCATCGTCAGCGTGATATTTCTGCCACTTGGTTTTATCACCGGGCTGTTAGGCATCAACGTAGGAGGTATTCCCGGTGCCAGCAGCAAATTCGCCTTCTATTTGGTATGTGGTCTTCTGGCTTTGTTTATTCTTTTTCAGATATGGTTGATGAAGAAATTTAGAATTCTATAAAATAAAAAAGCCCAATCACCAAAGATGATCAGGCTTTTATTAAATGCGCAATAACGACTTTAAAAAGTCGAAAGAGAAAGATTTACATTTTTAGAACTCGGTGGCTTACATCATGCCAGGCATGCCGCCCATACCACCCATTCCGCCCATGCCACCCATTCCGCCGGCATCGGCTTTGTCTTCTTTAATTTCAGCAACCATGGCTTCTGTTGTGATCATAAGACCGGCAACTGAAGCGGCATGTTGAAGTGCTGAGCGAGTTACCTTAGTTGGATCCAGGATACCCATATCAAGCATATCGCCATAGGTATCATTGGCGGCGTTGTAACCATAACTTCCGTCTTTGGCACGAACATTGTTGACAACAACAGAGGCTTCACCACCGGCATTTCTGACGATTTGACGAAGTGGAGACTCCATGGCACGACGCATCAAAGCGATACCGTGATTTTGATCTTCATTGTCACCTTCCAGGTTATCCAAAGCTGCCTGAGCACGAAGAAGAGCGACACCACCACCGGCAACAACACCCTCTTCAACCGCCGCACGAGTGGCATGAAGCGCATCATCAACGCGGTCTTTTTTCTCCTTCATTTCAACTTCGGTGACAGCACCAACACGGATAACAGCAACACCACCGGCCAGCTTAGCCAGACGCTCTTGCAGCTTCTCACGATCATAGTCAGATGTTGACTCTTCGATGTGTTTGCGAATTTGAGCAACGCGAGCATCGATATTGGCTTTTTGACCGGCGCCATCGATGATAGTCGTATCATCTTTGGTGATTTGAACGCGGCCAGCTGTACCCAAATGTTCAACAGAAGCCGATTCAAGTGTCAGACCAACTTCTTCAGCGATAACAGTAGCACCGGTTAGAATGGCGATATCTTCCAGCATGGCTTTTCTTCTGTCACCAAAACCAGGCGCCTTAACGGCGGCGACCTTAACGATGCCGCGGATGTTATTGACAACCAGAGTCGCCAGCGCTTCACCTTCAACATCTTCGGCGATAATCAAAAGCGGCTTACCAGATTTGGCAACACCTTCCAATACCGGCAGTAAATCACGAATATTGGAGATCTTCTTATCGACGATCAGAATATAAGGATTCTCAAGCTCAGCGGTCATGTTTTCCTGATTGGTAGCAAAATAAGGAGACAGATAACCACGGTCAAACTGCATACCCTCAACGACATCAAGTTCATCTTCGAAACCTTTGCCTTCTTCAACGGTAATCACTCCTTCTGAACCGACTTTAGCCATGGCTTCAGCGATGATTTTACCAACGGTGGCATCGGAGTTGGCAGAGATAGTACCAACCTGCTCAATGGCTTTGTTATCGGTACAAGGCTTGGAAAGCTCTTTCAAGGCCTCAACGGCTTTGATTGTAGCCTTGTCGATACCACGCTTAAGATCCATTGGATTCATGCCGGCTGTGACCGATTTCAAACCTTCCTGAAGGATAGCCTGAGCCAGAACCGTTGCTGTCGTTGTGCCATCACCGGCGATATCAGCTGTTTTTGAAGCGACTTCCTTGACCATTTGCGCACCCATGTTGGCAAATTTGTCTTGAAGCTCAATATCTTTAGCCACGGTAACACCATCTTTGGTGATGGCAGGCGCACCAAATGATTTATCAAGAACAACGTTACGACCTTTAGGGCCAAGTGTGACTTTAACCGCATCGGCTAGAGTGTTAACGCCTTCCAGCATACGAGTGCGTGCATCGTGTGAAAATACAATTTCTTTTGCAGCCATTTTATTTTCCTTTATTTATTGTTAAATTTAAAAATTATACTTAAGTTTTACTATCATGCTTGTTCGATGACGCCAAGAATATCTTCTTCTTTCATCATCAAAAGATCTTCACCGTCAACCTTGACTTCAGTACCGGCATATTTGCCAAACAATACTTTGTCACCAACTTTAACGTCCAAAGCGCGAACAGAGCCATCTTTAAGGATACGACCATTGCCAGCAGCGATGATTTCACCCTGCATTGGTTTTTCCTGTGCGCTGCCAGGCAGCACAATGCCACCGGCCGTTTTTGTTTCTTCTTCAGCACGACGAACTAAAACTCTGTCATGTAATGGGCGAATAGCCATTTGAGTTACTCCTTATTGTTTACCGATTTTCGATCATACCTCAAAACGAGGTATTTTGTTGATTTGCAGCTGAGTAAATGGTGCCGTGTACGTTGATTTCAAGAAAAAATATCATTTTTTTTGAATATTTTTATCCTCAACTCTAATTTTGGTTATTTTTCAAACCGTCTTATTTTCCAGATAGCTCTTTATTAACGACAATTCTTTGGAAATAACGAATTTGTTGCGAATCAGCAAGTTGACCGTTTTAAGTTCGAAGTCATCAAGCATCCATAGTCGCGTGGTAAAATCATAAACAGCATTGGCTTTAAGATGAATGCTTCTTAGCCCCTTATGCAATTCTCGAGTCAGCGAATGAGTCGCCGGCACGCGAATGACGATCTGTTTTTTTTCGGGATCAAAAACAGCCAGACATTCACCTTCGAGCAAAGATAACTGCGTCTGATAATCGCGAAATTTTGGCGCTGGCAGCTCATCAGTCTGATCGTGCTGATAGTTCTTTTTGCCATTTTCAAGGTTCTGATATTTTTGCGACAATTGATAATAGGCCTCTTCCAGTCGTCTAAACTGCTGATTCAGCTCATCAAATCGCCCCTTGATGCCATAATATTTAACCTCAAGATGATCATTAAGCAGACGTGTTTTTTTTAGCTCCGTCGTCAAGTCTTGAATCTTTGACTCGATCTCATCCTCTACATAATGCATGATGGCCGCACTTAAGTTCAAAGCCAGATGTTGATGCTCTTCGGGCAGATGGCGGCTGACATGCTCATCGATTAAGCCCATCAGCGCTTTCGGTTTTTTCAGACTGGATCCATCGATATGCTCTTTTTTCGCGATCTCAATGGCCTGTGACGGATTGCTTTTATAGAGAAGTACCTTATCGGCAAGCTCGACGTAGGAGCAAGGCATCGACAACAGATTTCGAACCCCGGCAATCGTAATCTCATCGCCATCGCGATTGATCATCTGACATATGGTGTTGACTTGATCCTGGGTTACCATGATTTTTATCTACCTGTTGTGCTTGTTGGTATTTCAGTTTATAGCGCCTTAAACAAACGATCGAGGACATCCTAACGCATTCATTCAACGTAGGACCTTATAGGCCAATCTCAGTGCATTCTTTTCCTGTTCCGAGAGTTTGGTTGACTTGGCGTAAATGGTAATTAAAAATCGGGCAATCTCGGCAATATAGGCCAAATCAACCGCCTCTTCAGCAATCATGCCATCAAAAGCCATGGCCGCATTGGCAATGAACTCTAATTCTTCTTCGGATAAGTGCGTTTGTGCCATGATGTTTTTATACCGCTTTCGCCGTTTCCACCTTTTTTGCTTCAACTTTTGCCAGATAACCTCGCTCTTCCTCTCTCAAGGTCAGAACCTCAAATCCGCTGTCAGTGACCAAAATGGTGTGCTCCCATTGCGCCGAGAGTGAGCGGTCTTTGGTGATCGCCGTCCAGCCATCTTTAAGGATCGTGGTGCCCTTTTTCCCCATGTTGATCATAGGTTCTATGGTGAAAATCATGCCTGGTTTCATCTCAACATCTAGACGATTTAACTCATGCTTGTTAACAGGCACATAGTGCAATACCTGAGGATCTTCATGGAATTTACGACCGATGCCGTGACCGCAGAAAGTCTCGACCACCGAGTAACGATTAGCATGTGCATGAGTATCGATCGCTTTAGCGATATCAAGAAACGTATGACCAGGCTTGACCACGGCAATACCACGCCACATACACGCATAAGTCACATCGATGAGCTTTTGTGCCGCTTTGGCTTTGGCGGCATCGGCGGCTTTCATCGTATCGACATCACCGACTAGAAACATCTTGCTGGTATCACCGTGGTAGCCGTCTTTGATCACCGTAATATCGATGTTGATGATATCGCCGTTTTTAAGCTTTTTATCACCAGGGATGCCATGACAGACCACATGATTTATGGAGGTGCAGATTGATTTGGGAAATCCGCCGTAATTCAAAGGTGCCGGTATTGCCTTTTGCACATCGACGATATAATCATGACAGCGGCTATTGAGCTCATCGGTGGTGATGCCGGCAACGACGAAAGGCGTGATCATGTCAAGCACCTCGGCCGCCAGCCTTCCGGCTACCCGCATTTTCTCGATTTCCACTGCTGTTTTAATAATGATTGCCATGAGCTTAAATGAGTACACATTGTCTATTTTTTGACACATCATAATCAATATCGATACAAATGTATAGCGTAAAGCGGCTATTTTCAAAATTTTTCAATCTTAGGCTAGACAAAGTCATCTCAGTCATGTACTGTTGTAGCAATACAAACTTGATTGCTATCAACAACCTATGGAAAATAACTGGGACAGACTGGTGCAGCTTTTAACAGAGATTCAGTCACCACAACAGATGAGCGCTATGCTCGACTATCTGCTGACGATGGACGAGAAGCATCAACTGGCAAATCGTCTGGCGCTGACGGAATTGATGCTAAATGGGCAGATGCCACAACGAGAAATTGCTAAAAATCTCAATATCAGCATCAGCACAGTTACACGCTGTTCCAACGCTCTAAAGCATCTAGATGATGAACTAAAGAGCCATTTCAAATGAGCTTATAAACCAAAACGGAGTATCGCTATGAAAATCATCGCATTGACAAAAACCCATCTCAAGACAACCAGACAGATCATGGTTCAAGCTGGATTTTTTGATGCCGATGTTTTTTTTAGTGACACCCAATTTTTTAGCGGCTGTTTTTTCAGTGGTAATCTCATCGGCGTCGTTGGCACTGAAATCATCGGCGATCAGGCCATTTTGCGCACGTTAATCGTTGATAGCAAATTCCGCAATCACGCCATTGCACAAGCACTGCTTAAACACCTCGAATATCAGCTTCACCGCCAGGGCATAAAAAACATCTACTGCCTGACTCAAAAAGGCGCTAACTATTTAAGCTGCTTCGGCTATGAACAAACGTTAAAGCAACGACTGCCGCAGCTGATACGGACTCATGAGTATGTCACACGGCTCGACATGTCAAACAGAGTCTGTCTTTATAAGCGAATTGATGTCTGTAAAACCAATTGTCATCATTTCTCTTTTTCGCCTCAGGCGGCTTGAAAATCAACGATTTGACTCGATTCTGACTTGAGGATAGCGACAAATACGCACATAATAGCAAAATCATCGATCAGGTTTTAAAACCATGACGACACCAACCCTTGTAGACAGACTCAATGCCCTAAAAGAAATCAGCTCTTTTTTTCAGCATTTCCTTCAGCAACACCCTCAACTCGCCGACAGCATAGACTGGCTCGCGCTTCCTGATGAGACAATCATCAAAAACTGGATTGAGCGCTGTTTCGACGGCGATGAAAATGATATAGCCACGGCGTTACGCATTATACGCAAGAAAATATCTGCCATCGCCGCTTTCAGACAGTTTCATCAGTTATCTGATTTTGCCGAAATCGCCACACTGCTATCAAACACGGCAAATCATATTTTAAATAATGCGCTGACCCATTTGCATCAACAGCAATGCCGAATCGATCGGCTGAATAACACGCCGCCACCGCTTTTGATTATTGCCATGGGAAAGCTTGGTGGTGGTGAGCTTAATTTTTCCTCTGATATCGACCTCATCTTTGTCTATGAGAATGCCGAACGATTTGTCAACGTTTCGCAAAAAGAAATCGAAGCCGAGCGATTCTACATTCAGATCAGCCGCAAATTGATCAACCTGCTCGATGAGGTTAATGAGGAGGGTTTTGTCTATCGCGTCGATATGAGATTGAGACCCTTTGGTGATGGTGCGCCATTGGCCATATCGATGAAAAGTCTCGAAAACTACTTGCTGAAACATGGTCGAGACTGGGAACGATATGCCTATCTCAAGGCTTATGTTCTCACCGGTAGAGAAACGGCAAAACGACGGCTTACGAAGCTGATTGATGATTTCACTTATCGACATTATTTCGACTATAAGATGATTGCCGCCATCCGCCAGATGAAGATCAGCATCATTCAGCAGATGGATCAAAAAATCCTGTTTGACAACATTAAACTTGGCCGCGGAGGCATTCGTGAAATTGAGTTTATCGTGCAGTGTTTTCAACTGGTCTATGGCGGTCAAAATCAAAAACTGAGAAAACGCTCGTTGAAACAGGCGCTGTTTGCCCTGTCTGACGGCAATCATATTAAGACCGATGAAGCCCTAATGCTTTATGATAACTATGTTTTTCTGCGCGCTGTCGAGAATGCCTTGCAAATGCTTGATGAACAACAAATACATAAATTGCCTGACTCAAGCCAGACTCAAAATCTTTTGAGTGCATTTCTGCATACCATAAATTGGGAATCGCTGAAGCGACAGATTGACCATGTTCGCCTGAAGACTCAGCATCTGTTTGACGCCCTGACCCAGTTCCATATTGAGGAAGAGATTCAAAGACAATCAAACACACCTGATCAAAAGATCATGACCACAGGTGTTTCGATTAAAACAGATGACGAAATTTCGTCATCTCAGAACCAATTTCTGGCCACTCACAACTTAAGCGATGATGAAAAGCGGCTTGTGCATGATTGCGGCAATATCTTGAGACGATTAAACGATATCGATACCGATCGCGTGGCACCACAATTTTTTAAATTGCTGCATACCTTATCACGGCGTAAAAATTATTTCTACCTACTACAGGAAAAAATCTCACAGGTCAAAGATCTTCTCATGCTTATGAACTATGGTGAGAAATTCGGCGCCATGATCACTCGCTATCCTTTTCTGCTTGAGCGCGCACTTAACATTCGCAGCCATCATGAGGTCTATCTGACACGCCAGGCATTGAATGACAAACTGGTCAGCCGGTTAAAGGAAATTGATCTTGATGATAGCGAGACATTTCTTGAAACCCTGAGACGCTTCAAGCTGGAACAGACTTTCAACATCATCACCGCGGAATGTCGACATAAAATCACACTGATGGAAGCATCTGATGTATTCAGTCATCTGGCAGAGGTCATTATCATGGCGGTTGTCGATGGTGCCTGGCGTGCGCTTATACCCGATCTTCTGCTAAACAATCAACAGATCAAGCGCCTCAAATCTTCGCTGGCGATCATCGCCTATGGCAAACTCGGTGGTTTTGAGCTTAGTATTAGCTCGGATCTGGATCTGATCTTTCTGTACCAGACACACAAAGAACTTGAAGACAGTCAGAAAATCTATATCCGTATCGTGCAGAAATTCGTTCACTACATGCAGATTGAAACCTATAATGGCAAACTTTATGAGATCGACTTGAGGCTTCGCCCCGATGGCAATTCAGGGCTTTTGGTCTCCTCGATGGATTCCTTTGAAAAATATCAACGCCAGCATGCCTGGATCTGGGAATATCAGGCCTTAACTCGAGCTCGCGTCATCATAGCAGATTCTGAGATAAACAGACGTTTTGAAACGCTGCGCCGTGAGATCTTACAAGTGCCGCGCAAGCTCATGAAGCTGAAAGACAACATTCGTGGCATGCGCCATAAGATGCGACAACAGATCCGCTTTAAACCCGATATCTTTGACCTCAAACAAAGCCCGGGAGGCATGATCGACATTGAGTTTATCGCTCAATATTTTGCACTGGCTTACAGCCATCAACATCATGAGATAGGCTATTATTCAGATAGCATTCGTATCATCCAGTCGATGGACTCCGCCGGGCTTATTTCATTACAGTGGTGTCAGACGCTGATAGACGGATACTGTTTTCTGCGCGACCTCAGCATTAAATGCTTTCTCAACAATCGACCACCGGAGGTAAAAATAAACACAATAAGCCACATCAGTGAACCTGTTCTTCTGATCTGGCGGCATATTTTTGCCGAATAAAGACAAATGGTATACAATAGATTTTCAGATACATGAAACAATAAGAAGCCATGCCAACATCCATTCAAACTATTTTTGTTGAAAAGGGACAGCGCATTTGCTGCCCAACACCTGAAACACCTTCATGGAACCAACACCCACGTGTCTATATTGACCTTGAAGATGTCAACGAGGGAGTCTGCCCCTACTGCAGCACACATTTTATCGTCAAGGATAACATAACGACTACCGATAGCGATAAATGAATAAATATCTGATTATCGCCCCCTCATGGGTTGGAGACATGGTGATGTCCCAATCCCTCTATCGCCTGATAAAATCACATGACCCCAAATGTATTATCGATGTGCTGGCACCTGCCCATTGTGCAGAGCTGGCGCATTTTATGCCTGAGATCAATGAGGCTATTATCAGTGATTTTAAACACGGGCAGTTCTCGCTAACACAACGAAAAGCACTGGGAAAATCGCTGAAATCCAAAGGTTATACTCACGGTATTGTCTTACCAAACTCTTGGAAATCGGCACTCGTTCCCTTTTTTGCAGGCATTAAAAAGCGAATCGGCTGGAAGGGGGAGGCGCGCTATTTTCTGCTCAATGACATCCGAATGCTCGATAAGAAACGTTATCAACTCATGATTGAGAGATTTTGTGCCCTGGCGTTGCCGAAACGTGCAAAACTGCCAAAACAACTACCCTGGCCAAAATTTCAACTACGCGGCGATTTGACTATCCATCAGCGCTTTGCCCTTGATTTGGATAGGCAATATATCGCCATCTGCCCCGGTGCTGAATTTGGTCCTGCCAAAAAATGGCCGGCGCACTACTATGCCGAGATAGCGCGTTATCTCATCGATAAAGGCTATGCGATTTTACTTTTGGGCGGCACAAAAGATCACGAATGCTGTGATGAAATCAAACAGCATTTTACCGATGAGCCAATCTATAATTTCGCCGGCAGAACCCGCATTGATGAAGCTGTTCAGCTTATCTCTATATGTGATCATGTATTTAGCAATGACTCAGGTCTTATGCATATAGCCTGTGCATTAGATATCCCAGCCACGATCATCTACGGCTCTTCATCGGATAAATTTACACCGCCGTTGAGCCATAATGCCGATAGTGTCTATCTTGACGACTTACCCTGTCGCCCCTGCTTTAAGCGCCAGTGCCCGCTGGGTCACACCAATTGTCTCAATCAGCTGACACCGAATATCATCATTTCCAGTTTTGAAAATCGCAGACAAAAGCATAAAAGCTTCAAATCATAAGTCAGGTTAATGAGACGTTCGATTTTTCTGCAAACTGTATAACGGCCACTACGCCATCAACACGAACCGGCTATTCATGATTGATGCCGTATTTCAAGCAAATAGTCGAGTTATTTATAAACAAAAAGCGATGTTTTAGAAAAAAAACTGTATTAATTTACTTTTTAACTGTAATCTTACTTGGCAAAAGTGAAACATTTTAAATATACTGAAAAAGCGAGATTATTTTTGTGCAACTAAATACTATGGATGATTCTGGGAAGATGATTACAAAAGAAAGAAAAAAAATACTCCTGGTCAGCAATCAAGAACAACAAATCGGACAGTTGAAAGACTTTCTGGGACGCTACCTGTTTGACACCACCGAGGTTCAATCGGGTAATGGTGCCATCGATCTGATTAAGAAAAATAAAGGCATCGATGCGGTGATTCTCGATATTCTGCTGCCGGATATGTATGGAATTGAAGTATGTAAGAATTTAAAAGAAATCACGCCTTCTCTACCGGTGATTTTTGTCACGGAAGTCAATGATCCAACTGAGGTGGTGCTGTGTTTTGAGGCTGGTGCCGACGATTATATCGAGATTCCTTACAACCCTCATGTTCTGCTGGCTCGAGTTAAATCAAAGTTAAGAAGTAAAAATCGCTCGCCGTCTGGCGCATTGGAATCCGTTGAGATCAGCGATATTAACATCAATGAATATGCTCAGATTCAGTTTGGAAAATGGCTTTATCAACCGAGAAAATCACTGGTCACGCATCCGGATTATGCCGAGGTTTATCTCACCGATAAAGAAAATGCACTGCTGAAGTTGCTGCTGTCAGACCCGAGCAAAACCTTCTCCCGTGATGAAATTGCCAAATATCTCAATCTGGTCGGCAAAGACAGCATGGTACGCGATGTCAACATTCATGTTCATCGTCTACGCAATAAACTAACACAAGGACACAATTCCAGCTCACCGATTAAAGCGGTTCGTTCACACGGCTATACACTAGACTCCTACCTGACTTATATCTATGATGGCAAGGAAGTTTCCTGCATTTAATCCTTGTTTTTTTCCAAAACAAAGATTATCATCCCTTCGACACACAAAAAATTTCAACACCAGAATGTGTGCGAAAATTCGCCGCCTTTAAAGCGGAGAGACAAAATTAACCGACGTCGCTGATTTAATTACAACTTGCGGGCGACCTAAAATAAAACAGCTAAAGCGTGTCTATCGTTTTAAGATCTCTTTGGCTGTAACGTTTAACCATGAGGAAAAAACATGTCTAGAGAGTATCTATTTACCTCCGAATCGGTCTCAGAAGGTCATCCCGATAAAATTGCCGATCAAATATCAGACGCCATCCTTGATGCCATTTTGACCCAGGATAAAGACGCCAGAGTCGCCTGTGAAACGCTGGTGAAAACCGGTATGGCATTAGTCGCCGGTGAGATCACAACCAGCGCCTGGGTGGATATTGAGGAGATTGTCAGAAATGTCGTCATCGGTATCGGCTATGATCGCGATGATCTGGGCTTTGATGGCAATTGCTGCGCCGTGATCAATGCCATCGGCAAACAGTCTGTTGAGATTGCCCAGGGTGTTGATCGTGAAGACCCCCTGTCACAAGGAGCCGGTGATCAAGGCATTATGTTTGGTTTTGCCACCAACGAAACCCCAACACTGATGCCGGCGGCCATCTACTATGCTCATAAGTTGATGCATAGACAGAGTTACCTTCGAAAAAATAAGACCTTGAACTGGCTGAGACCCGATGCCAAATCACAGGTCACACTCCGCTATATTGATGGCAAGCCCGTTGCGGTCGATGCCGTTGTCATCTCGACTCAACATGCTCCTGATGTTAATTATGCCACACTAAAAGAAGCCATCATCGAAGAGATTATTCTGCCGGTTCTACCCAAAGCGTGGATAAATAAAGACACGAAATACCATATCAATCCAACGGGACGCTTTGTCATCGGCGGACCTGTTGGAGACTGTGGTCTGACGGGACGGAAAATCATTGTTGACACCTATGGAGGAGCCGCACATCATGGCGGTGGTGCCTTCTCCGGCAAAGATCCATCCAAGGTCGATCGCTCAGCCGCCTATATGGGCAGGTATATTGCCAAAAACATCGTCGCGGCCGGCATTGCCGATAAGTGTGAAATTCAGATCTCTTATGCCATCGGCGAGGCCTTGCCAACATCGGTCATGATCAACACCTTTGGTACCGGCAAGATTGAAGACCATCAGATTCGCCAGCTGATTCTTAAACATTTTGATCTGCGCCCGTTCGCCATCACCTATACGCTTGATCTCTTAAGACCCATCTATCAAAAAACGGCCGCTTATGGTCATTTTGGTCGTGAAGATACCGACTTCAGCTGGGAGAAAACCGATAAAGCCGCGAATCTTAGAGCCGAACTATAAGAAAAAATATAGTCGCAAGAATTTCATCACAAATCTCCTAAATTGCCTTCCCGCTCAAGCCATATTTTCCGGTCACCGGCACGCTTTTTAGACAACATCTCATCCAAGGCTTCATAGTCGATACTGACATTTTCAGACAGATTTAACTGTACAAGCCTTCTGGTATCAGGGGACATCGTCGACTCTTTCAATTGTGATGGATTCATCTCACCCAAGCCCTTAAAGCGCAATACACTTGGTTTTGCCGATTTTTTATCCGCGGCGATTTTATGCAAGATGGCTTCTTTCTCTTCCTCATCAAGCGCATAATGGACTTCTTTCGCCACATCAATACGATATAAAGGCGGCATGGCAACATAGACGTGACCCGCTTTGACCAGCGGCGCAAAATGTTTCAGAAACAAGGCGCACAATAATGTGGCGATATGCAGCCCATCGGAATCGGCATCGGCCAGAATGCAAATCTTTCCGTAACGCAGGCCATCAAGTTCATCGGAGCCAGGATCAACACCGATGGCCACGGCAATATCATGAATCTCCTGTGATGCTAAAATATCATGAGAATCAACTTCCCAGCTG
>JBMSHD010000056.1:0-14014 GCA_049416425.1 Francisellaceae bacterium
AAATTGGAAGATATTTCGCCATGAAAAAAAGGAAGTTATTTTGCGCGCGTTCCAATATCTAATCTTAAGTTAAAAGGAATAGCTAAATGACCACATTATCGCATCAGCATTTTACCAGCTATGACAAGGCGTTGCGTGAAATTGAAAACCGAATCGGTGATACTAAAAATCTCTTAGAGTTGCTGGAGCGATTAAAAGGCGCCAAACTCGGAAGATACCTGATTGAAAACAGAGGTATCAACGCCTTCTGGACTGATGTAGTGGTCAATTTTCCGCTTATGAGTCAAGCGCAAAAAGAGATATTGAATCTGACGGATTATGATATCGAGATGTTGACACATTTGCCAACACTGTGCGCAACCCAAGAGCGTTTTGGTATTTTTAAACAAGAAATTGCCAAGCTGTTGATGGGTAATAACACAATATTGGTGGCGCCCTCGGGGCTTTTGCCTGAGATTGTTTCTCAGGATTTTAGCGATAAGACCGTGCATATCACCGCCTGTGACATCGATGCTGAGACTCAGACTCTGCTTAAAAAGCGGCTTCAGGCCACGCCATTGGAGAGCTATGTTGATTATTGTTGTGAGGATATCTTCTGTTTTGATCGGGCAAACCGTTATGATCTTGTCGTTAGCAATGGCTTAAATATCTATATCGCCGATAGTGATAGACTCAAAACCTTATTTGCAATATTCTACTCAGCACTTCGCTCGAAAGGGGTGATGATAACGAGTTTTCTGACGCATCCTATCGGACATCCGCAATCACCCTGGCAGATGGATAAAATCGATCAAAATAAGCTTTTAGAGCAAAAGCGCATCTTTGTCGATATTTTGCAGGCAACCTGGTCACATTTTAGGAGTGAAGCGGAGATGAGAAAGCTGTTGAGTGATATCGGTTTTATCGATATTGAGCTGATCTTGGATAGACGAGGCATGTTTCCAACGATTAAGGCGATAAAGCCATGAATGACAACCTAACGGGATCTTGCCTTTGTGAGCTGGTGAGTTATCAATTTAATCAGCCGGCACTTAAGATGGGGATCTGCCATTGTCGTGATTGTCAAAAATGGACAGGATGCGCGGCGAAGCCTTATCTGGTTTTCCCTGCCGATGCGATGCAGGTTACAGGAGATGTGAAATTTTATACCAAGTTCTCGGCCAGAGGTAGTCAGGCCAGCCGTGGTTTTTGTGTCAACTGCGGTGGAGAGGTTTATGCTAAAAGCACGGGTTATCCGGGTATTGTGATTATCTCAGCCGGCACACTCGACAATCCTGAGCTTTTCAAACCATCGGTGGAGATTTTCACTGACAGCGCTTGCCACTGGAGTCTATTTCTTGGTGATACCGACAAGTTTTTGGCTTATCCTTAAATTAATTTTACGCCATGGGATTGGTTAGAGGGAAATAACTCATTTGCAACGATTATGAAATTAAAGGAGATCATTAAGGAATCTGCGCAAAATAATTTCCCGTAGATAACCACTGTGAAATCTAGTTTCTCGTCATTACCGCGACAGGCGGTAATCTACGTGGTCAGTGTAACATTGGCAATACTACTGACGGCATTTGCCTAAGCACATACGATTTTTGCCGCGCTTAGGATAATCACCAAGCGATGATGACGATTGTTGCATCTGACCAATTTTTGCGCATATAAGGCAATTTATTTCAGACACGTTCCCATAAGATTGATGCACTAACTGATATGATCATGCTCGAGTGCAACTCAATACAGGATATTTATGAAGATAGAGTCAAAGAAGAGGTCGAAATAATGGACAAAGTAAAAGTTCAATCATCATTCAGTTGATTTAAATAAGTTTGACACCATTGTAGCTGCGCTTCCAGCACTCTTTGGCTGTAGTCATAGACCATCTGCAAATAGGGTTGATCGGCTCTGTCGGCATGATCCGTTTTGACATGCTCGATGATTATTTTCAGTGTTTGCTGTTTTTCTAACAATTGAATGTGATAACGATCCAGATGGTTTATCAGCTCTTTTTTATCCAGCTCATGAGCCCCTGATATTTTAAGCAGCAATTCATTACGTTCTTTGCCGGTGATCACCGGTTGAGTCAGCCAGTCATGAAGATATTCTCTACCGGCTTGCGTGATTGAATAAATTCGACTCTGACGTTTCCCACTTGTCTCATCAATCTTTGAGGTCACCAGAGCTTTTTCTTGTAATTGTTTTAAAATGGGATAGATTTGGGCATTGGCTTCTGACCAGTAAAAAGGGGCGACTTTATCAAATACTGCCTTGATTCCATAGCCAGAGAGCTCTCGCTTGGCCAGCATGATCAGTACCGCAAATTGAGAGTTATTCTGTCTTGCCATGGTGTTTAATCCTTGATGCTTATGTGCTTATTTTAACGTGTCTCACAATATTTACAACCAGTATTTAATACCGATATTGATTATATATAAATAATCCTTATAATGGTGTTTTATCAATAGACAATAAAGAGGTTGACGATTTTATGAATTCATCATCCAGTCAAGCGACTAAAATGCCAGTCAAATCACTTATTTTTGTGCTTGGAGTCTGTATCATTCCCCCCTTTGCCAATGATGTTTTCATTCCATCTCTGGCACAGATGTCAGCGGTTTTTCATAGCTCTCATATCAGTCTGCTGATGACCGTGTTCTTGTTGGCGATGGCAGGCTCTCAGCTGTTATACGGTCCCCTTCTGGATCGATTTGGGCGAAAGCCGGTACTGTTAACAGGCTTGGTTATCTACACCATCGCCAGTCTGATGATTTTATTCTCTGCAAATTTTAGCATGTTGATTACCGCCAGAATTTTTCAGGGCATCGGTGCCTGCTCAAGCGTGGTATCGGCAATGGCCATTGCCAGGGATTTTTATCATGGCGATGACTTGATCTCAGTGATGGGGCTGTTGATGGCGATTATTGGCATATGCCCGGCTATTGCTCCCTCATTTGGCGGGTTGCTGGCACATTTTGCCGGTTGGCGAGGGGCTTTTATATTTCTGCTGTTACTCGGTATCATCTATATCGTTATTATCGGTTTTGTTTTTCGTGAGAGCCAAGCAGAGAAAAACCATCATGCGCTGCATTTCAACAAACTGATTGAGAACTATATTCGCTTGCTTCAAGATCGATCCTATCGCTATTTCGTGTTAACGAGTGCCTGCTCTTATGGTATTTTATTTGCCTACGGTGCGGCAAGCAGTTTGATCATTATCAGACAGTTCCAATTTAGCTCTGTTGCCTATGGTTTCTTGTTTGCGGCAAATGCATTGATTATTTTTCTTGTTTCTGCCTTGTCATCCAGGATTATTAAACGTATTGGACTGACAAAAATGATGATAAGCGGTGCCATTTTGACCTTGATAGGAACAGTCGCGACACTGATCATAAACCTATTAGTCATTAGCGATGTCTTTACCCTGATGCTGCCGATGTCGATTACAACCATGGGTTTTGCCGCCATTCGTCCGACGGCCTCAGCGGGTTGTATGCATGTGGCGCCAAAACAGATAGCCGGATCTGCTGCGGCGATGTTTAACTTCATGTCGTTTACCGGTGGCGCTATTTCAACGGCTGTTGTATCGATGTTGCCCGTTAACATAGTAAATTTCAGCATTTTGGTGGTGATACTGGCTTCATTGGCGGTTATTTTTTCCTGTAGAAATAAAAGGCTTAACCTTTAAAAACCATTCTATCCAAACTGTCAATATAGTTTTGGCTCTTTTGTCATCACATTATGCTTGTTGGCGCACTGCACCAATGTCAGATCATCTCTATAATGCCTCCAAGACAATCTTTGTCTTGAACTCTGTTGAGTAATTTGTGCGTTTCTTGATCATCTTAAACCATTTTTCATTTTGTCTTCAATAGAATATAGGAAATCCTATTCAATTCATACTGTTTTAATTTCTTGGAGTATTATAGTGGCCTGGCCTCTATACCCTTTTGATTGGAGTTTGTTAGAATATAAATTATAATGAATGAATATAAAGTGATTAAAGTGGAGCGTATTAATTGATGTCAACAGATGTCCATTATATAGTAAAAAAATATAGCGCTCCCAAAAAATATCGGCGTTTTTTTGAATTGATTATAACGATAGGAGGCTGCATTGGCTTAATTATAGGAGCGTGGATGGTTTTTGCTTTTTACCCGTATTATGCCATGGGATTTATTATCCCCTTGAGTCTCTCTTTTGTGCGTTGCTTCATCATTCAACATGATTGCAGTCATGGCTCATTGTTTACAATAAATGCTATGAACCGTTGGTTAGGGCGATGTATTAGTATTATTACATTTACACCATTTACATTTTGGCGTCACAATCATTTGATTCATCATAGAACATCATCTAACCTAGATCAAAGGGGAACTGGTGATATACGGATGTTGACGACGGATGAATATATTCAAGAAAAATGGTTTGGGAAATTAACATACCGTTTGTCAAGAAATCCATTTGTACTGTTCCTGTTGCTTGCTCCATTGTACTTTTTAGTCATAATGAGATTTAATTTCAGTTATTACTACCGTTTACCGGGATATACAGATGTCCATAGAAATAGCATTTATTTGACAGACTTAACTTTGATTATATTTTATGTAGCATTGGGGCTGACATTGAGTTTCTATTTTATTTTATTGATTCTTTTGCCTGCATTTTTACTTGCGGCCATCATGGGAGTATGGTTTTTCTATGTACAGCATAGTTTTCCAAATTCATATTTTGCCAGACAAGAAAAATGGGATTATAAAAAAGCAGCATTAGAAGGTTCTTCTTACTATAAATTACCTTGTATTTTAGAATGGCTGACTGGGTATATTGGATATCATCACATTCACCATTTATGCCCTAAGATACCATTCTATCGTTTAAGAGAAACATTTATTTACAATGAAGCATTTCAGTCAGCTACAGCATATGGATTGAAGGATACGATTATGCTTTCAAAGCTCGTTTTATATGATGAAATGAAAATGCAATTTATTTCATGGCATACATTTTATGCCAATAAAAAAAATAAGTTATCCGGCAACAATAAACCGAAGAGTAAAAATTAGCCTTTACAACATAAACATCTGTCCATAGATCTGTATTTCTCATGTCTTACCATAGAAGCGAGTCTCGGATACGTCAATATGCAGAAGATGGATCAGCTTTCTGTAGACATTGCTGCCCTTACCATTTAAAACAGGAAGAATAAGCGCCAGAATAATACAGGCAAAAAGACGACCTTTTTTCTGACCTCTTGAATAAAAGGCTTGCAATGAGGTGAGTATTGGCGTTAGAGTATCCATGGATAAGCCGACCTGTGTTTTTGTTTTCAGCGTTATCATAACGTAAAATTATGGGAATATCGGCTTATCTCACAAAATTTAGCAAAAATCGGGAAAGTTCAGTTTAATCGCTTAGATATTGAGTTATTGACCTGTGTATTTTACCTCAACGGATGAGTCATATTGAACTTTTGCCGCTTTGTTGAGCATTTCTAAATTTTGACTAGATGGATGATTTCCTAAGGAGTAATACATTATGCCGTTATATCCACCATCTTTCGTGTTTTGTGCTTCGGTTGTCACATCTGTTGCAATACCATAATCCATTCCGGCCAATAGCTGATTTTTACCTAGTCCGTAGGTCACATAATTTTGCAATATACTATCTACATAAACATCACCATAACTCATTTCCCAGCCATAATTAAGCAGGTCGGCCAGTTTTATGTTTTTATAGGATGATGTAAAAACATTATTGTCATTCCATAAGGCTTTGCTAACGATTTTACCATGAAATCCAGGATTATTTTTTAAATCATTAACCACCATAATCATAGAGTAGGAGTTGCCTGGACACGTGCTATATTCATCATCAATATCAATGCCATCTAAATGATATTTATTCACCATATCAACGATACTATTTGCGAATGTTGCTGCTGAGTCTTCATCTGTGAAACAAGACCATCCAGCATATTGATGATCACCAACTATGCTTGCAAGAACTTTAATCCCGTTTTTATGCAATAAATCAATAGATGTCTGATCATTTAGCATTTTTTGTGCGCCGGGTTTTATCTGTAAAATAGCATCATTTGGGTTTTTCCCATCCGTGCCATTTGAGTTATAAATGTCTACCTCATGCAATACAGCCATGTCAAAATACGGGTTGCAACTACTGCCGTCACAGAGTTGATAGTTTAGAACATCAGATAAGGGAATATCTTTATCTGTTGATATATAGGTGACATTCATAGCTTGTGAGTTACTCATAATGAAGATAAATGCTAAGCCAATTAAATGTTTTTTAAACATCATTTTTCCTTTTTGCTATTTTGAGGCGTTTTTTACCTGGTTGTCATAATAATCTTGCCAATCTGTACATCTGATTGAAGCGCTAATTGAGCTTCTCTAACGTCATCGAGTTTAAATATTTGACTGACTTTTGGCTTAAATTTCCCCGATGCCAGTCGAGGTAAAATATATGCTTTTGCATCTTCGATGGCCTGATTGTTTTGTGGCAGTCCCAAGTCTGGATAGCCTGTGAAAAATACCACAGCATGGCTGAGGATGGACAGCCCATTTTTCAGTAGAGATAGAGGCTCAATTTGAAATGAAGTGTGATCCATAATGCCATAAAGCACATATTTCCCTCCTGGTGTTAAACACTTAATGCCAAGCGGTATCATAGCGCCTGCTATTGCATCAAATACAATTTTTACGCCTCTACCAGAGGTAATGCTTGCTATCTTTTCACTTAGGCTATCCTGGCTTGTGAGTATGACATGATCAGCTCCTGCATTTAGAAGGTCTTGAACCTTATTTGGATTGCGTGTGGTTGCGATTACTGTTGCATCCATATCCTTTGCAATTTCAATGGCGGCAAAACCGACGCCACCAGTTGCCGCGGTAATTAAAATATAATCATTAGCACAAAGTTGACCAAGGTATTTTAATCCAAAATAGGCCGTTGTATAATTGGTACCAACACAGGCCGCTTCAATATCAGAAAGGGTATTTGGATATAGCCAGCAGGCATTCGCCGGCACAATAGCCTCTTCACCATATACACCATTTTTCGACTGAGAAAAGGCTGGAATTGTAAAGACTTTATCGCCAACGGATACGGATTTTACGTCACGACCAACGGCAATAACTTCGCCTGATGCATCATAACCCAGCTTTGAGGGAAATTCAGCGCTGACAATATAATTATCTTCTCTGAGCATTGTCTCGGCACGGTTAAGACCAATCGCATTTATTCTCAGTTTGACCTCGTTTTCACCAGGATTTCCTAATTGGATATCATTGATGTGCAATACCTCGGGTCCACCAAATTGATTAAATTGTACTATTTTTGCCATTCTTATCTCCTGATTTTACATTAACAACCAAATCGCGGAGTATCATTCGTTGAAAAGGTAGTTCATCGGTTTTTACCCTATTAAGTTCAGATCATTTTGCCGTATGTATTGTTGCTGTGGCTGAACCTAATTATACTGAATATATTATATTCATAGTAAGATTAGATATCTATTGTGGTCAAAGCAAAATTAATAAAAAGAATATAAATTAAAAATATATTCATATATTGGTTTAGTTTAAAATGAATGTTTTTCAACAGTGTAAATTATAATTTTTATTTACACGATAGTCACTATCTGTATAATGCCAGAAATCATGTTGAATAGGGTGAATGAAAAATGATGCAAAAAAGACTATTAGGATTAATCAGTGGAGTTTCATTGGGGTTTGGCTTGATTTCAACGGCTGTTGCTAATACACAGCTGGCTGTTCCAAAATCATTAATTGCATTGGATTCAGAGCAAGGTAAGCAAATTTTCATGCAGACAAACCCAAAACATTTGGCTGACTATTGGCTGTTAAGTTCTTATTTTACCACAGAAAAAGGTCTGGCTTATTGTGCACCGGCTAGCATAGTAATGGTATTGAATGCTTTGGACAAGACACCGGATGTTGCTCCGGAGCATTCTCCTTATAAGATCTATAACCAGAGCAATTTGTTTTATAATCAGACAATTCTAAAAAAAGGTATTACGCCTGCCAGAATTAATGGCCATGGCATGACATTGGATCAGGCGGCATTTGTACTTAAGCAGTATGCCGGTGATGTGGAAACCCATTACGGTAGTGACATTAAAAACATTGATGCTTTCAGAAATATATTGCTTAAAGCTATTGAGCATAAGAGGCAATATGTCTTAATAAATTTTGCCCGAACGGGTATTGATGAAGTGGGTGGAGGTCATTTTTCACCACTGGCGGCTTATAATCAGAAAACCGACAGGTGGTTGATGTTGGATGTGGCCAGGTATAAATACCCATCGGTTTGGATTGAAACCAAAGCATTATATCAGGCAATACAGGGTGTCGATAGCAGTAGCCATAAATCAAGAGGGGTGATTATTGTATCGTAAACTGTGTCAAATCAGAAAGCAGTTGATATAGGTGGCATGATCTCAAAAGAATCTCAGAGCTGGAAAATATTAAAAATAAGCCAATAGTCTGTAAAATCAGGGGACAATACGTTATGATAGGCATAAATTTTCCATAGTATAGAACATTGATGGATATCATTAAGATTCAAGGCGAGCTTGGTTGGCTCGAGGCGATTGTTGAGACACCAGGAGAGGTTACTTATCCTGAGATAACGGCAGTATTATGTCATCCGCATCCCTTGTTTCAAGGAACCATGCATAATAAGGTCGTCACCACCATGGCCAGAGTATTTCGTGATTTGGGCATTCAATCGATTCGATTTAATTATCGTGGCGTTGGTGGTAGTGAAGGTGAGTATGGAGAGGGAGTTGGAGAGCTTGATGATACCCTAAAAGTTATCGAATATATTAAACAGCAAAAACCGGGACAGAAGCTTATTCTGGCCGGCTTTTCCTTCGGTGGGTCGGTGGCGTATAAGGCCGCCGCCATCAGTAGCGATGTTATGGCATTGCTGACGATTGCCCCTGCGGTGATTAACTTTCCGGTTGATGGTTTTAATGAACCTCAAATGCCATGGTGTGTGGTTCAAGGAATTGATGATGAGGTTGTCGATGCGGATGCGGTATTTGATGTTGTTCTTAAAAAAACAAAAAGCGATGCCACGATTATCAAGATGAATGAAGTCGGTCATTTTTTTCATGGCAAATTGACCGATTTGAAACAAGAGCTGACGGATTACTTTCAACCGAGATTATCACGATTAAATCATGGCATTAAAAAGGAAATTTGAGAGATGAAAAAAACGCAATTTGATGATGAAATTATCGCTGTGAAAGCGTATCTGCTAGGGCTTCAGGATAGGATTTGTGAATCTCTGGCAGCCGTTGACGGTAAGGTTTTCCATGAAGATAACTGGTGCTATGAAAAAGGTGTCGGTGGCGGACGGACTCGGGTGCTGGAAGGCGGCGATGTTATCGAAAAAGGGGGCGTGAATTTCTCCCATGTCAAAGGAGAGCAGCTGCCACCATCGATTATTAAGATGCGTCCCGAGCTTGAAGGTGCAAGTTTTGAGGCCATGGGTGTGTCGCTTGTTATCCATCCTGATAATCCTTTTGCGCCGACTTCTCATATGAACGTCCGTTTTTTTATGGCCACAAAGCCAGATTCTGATCCAATCTGGTGGTTTGGTGGTGGCTTTGATCTGACGCCTTTCTACGGTTTTAAGGAAGATGTTATTCACTGGCATAGAGAAGCCAAAGCGGCGTGTGACCCTTTTGGTCAAGATCTTTATCAGCGCTATAAAACACAGTGCGATGATTATTTTTATCTGTCACATCGAAATGAGGCCAGAGGTGTTGGCGGTTTGTTTTTTGACTATTTAAGCGATTGGGAATTTGAGCGTTGTTTTGCCTTTATGCGCTCGGTGGGCGATCATTATTTAACGGCTTACTTGCCGATCATAAAGAGACGTAAGGATCAGGTGTTCAGTCAGAAACACAAAGATTTTCAGCGCTATCGTCGGGGGCGTTATGTCGAGTTTAATCTGGTAATTGACAGAGGTACACATTTTGGGCTTCAATCCGGAGGGCGTAGCGAATCCATCTTGATGTCGATGCCACCACAGGCGTCATGGAAATACGACTATCATCCCGAAAAAGGATCGGCCGAAGAGCGGCTTTATCTTGATTTTCTGCCGCCTAGAGACTGGCTGTAGCAGGTGTGGTGGTTTTGATGTCAAGCTGTTGTTTGATATATTGATATAATACCGCCTGAACTTCAGAGGTGGGATGGACGCGATCCCAGAACACATAATTCTCAGGGTTTTGACATTTCACACCGCTCTCGGCAACTTTGATGGCGGCGTTGATATCGGCTGTTCTTGGAATGGCCATGTTATAGACTTCATTTTGGTAATTGCTATTGGCTTGTGAGGTATAGCCGCCATTCCAGCATGAGTCTTTGGTATTGGTAATTTCAAGATTGTATTGCTTGTTAATCGTTGATGTGTTTTTGATCAGCGTCTCAAACAAAGTGTCGATATTAATCAGCTTAAACGTCTTGTCTGGATAGAGCATTTTGTAACTGTCAATGAGGCTTTTGAGTTTCATGTTGTGGAGCTTGCTTAGCTGTTCTGTAACAATACTATTGCCGTTATCATAGATGGTGGAAGGCGTCAGCCCCAAATTAGGCAGCTCGATCAGCACAAACGTATCGATGCCTTTATCAATCAATTTGGCCATGTTATTATTGATGCTATCGATCACCTGATTAACGAGATTTATTTGATCCTGCTGGGGCATGTCTTTATTGGTGCTTAGATAATCATTGGCGCCGATCCAGATAATCGCCAGAAATTGATTGTAGTTTTTCCAGTTTTTGAGTGTGGCATTGGTTTCAAAGGCTTGTCTCTCACCATTTAAGGAGTAAGGCAGATATTCGCCAACATGAAAATAGGCTGTCGCACCACCCACGGCATAATTGCTGAGCTCTATATTGTGTTTTTGCAGATCATTTTTAAACAGTTTTGCCCAGACATTACCATTGGAGAACATGCCATTATAATAAGGGGGTGATTTGGGAATGATGCCTTGTGTGTATTCAAACAGCGTTCCTTTATCGGAGAGGCTGTCGCCAAACACCAGAACACGATTGATATTTTTCATAATGGCGCTGTTTTCAAGGTTGATATCAGAGGGGCAGGCGGTAATGGTAAAAGTCGGTGTGCCTTCCCATGAATGCCAGCTTTTCGAAATTTGATCAATGGCAATATTGCCTTTAACCTCACGTGAGTCCATGTAGTTAGCCTGCCAGTCATCATGTAACCAGAAAATTAATGAGCCTTTTATCTGACCATGGTGTTTAAAACCAATGCCTTTACTGGCATCTTTGAGATAGCCAAGTGCTCTAGCTGTCCCGCTGTCTAAAGTAAGATTTTTATCAAGGCGCTGTAAGGAGTTATCACCCTGAATAAATTCTACAGTATAAGGACAGTTATTACCGATGATTACATCGGCGCCGGCTGTGGCAAATCCTGCAACTGGAGTGGCTACTATGGTGGCTATAACTAGTTTCAGGGTGTTATGTATGGATTTTGTCATATTGGATGTTCACTTTACTGTTAAATCATCTCTATTCTATATTTAATCAAAATATTTATAATTTGTAAAAAATATTATTTTTATTATTTTTTTAAATGTGATGAGGTGAGGTTGTGCATATTTCTAAAAACTCGACCCAATTTTGTCATTGTTGTGATGCTAATAAACTGAAAACTCCCCAAAATTTTGCCATTGCTCTTATGGCCATAAATAGAGGGTAATTTGCCATCCATGGACAGCTTTGTCCTGGATTACCACGCCGTCCTGGCTCGTAATGACGTTGTCAGACGTCGTCATTGTTGACAAGGAAGTCAGCAATCCAGTTTACCATGGATGGTTACCCTTACGATTTCAATGACAATACATTGAAATCACTGCCTCAAGAGGCAATTATTAAAAATGGGGAGTTTTCAGTAATAAACACAAGATAATTTTCATAGCAAAGAATACCATCATAATTTTATCCAAATTAACCAGAGTTAATGGATAATAAATTTTATATTTATGATGAAAAGTATGAAAAAATTAATGTTAGCAGCCGGTTTATTGACAATGAATGTATCCTTTGTGGGAATTGGAGCATCATGTATCTCGGTTCAATCAAGCGTTGCTATAGCTTTGGGGTGGATGGGTTAGAACATTGGCAACAGAACAATGTTTTAAGCAGTTTGAAGCGTTTATTGATGGTGCGACTGACATCTATTGCTAACGGATAGTCTCAAATTCAAGTTTCCAGTTATCAGCGCTTTCTACGGCTCTAGCGGTGACTTCAAGGGTGCCAATTTCGGTGTGCATGGTGCTGATATAAACCGGCACCATCTCACCATTTTTATAGTTATCGGCCGATAGGGTCAGTCTCAATGGTTGTAACTCACTCAAGTCGGCATTCTGCCAATCCTCGATGATATCACCGAGCTGATCATCCATACGACTGTTGGCGGCAAAAAATCGAAACTCAACCGGTTCACCGACAACCAATGAAAAGGCTTCCGCCTCATAGGTTTGAGACTCACCGTTTTCCATTCCTTGTGGAGCGATACAAAGCGCCTCAATCGGTGGTTCAAAGCCAGGAATGGCCGGCATGGGCGATTCGATACCAATATAGAAGGAATGCGATGAGCCGCCGCGGATGCGAATGCCATTACCGTTTAAGCTATCGGCAAACACACTGGCACCAAAGCTCACGGAAGTATCATAATCGGCACCGCCAAGCTCAATGGCTTCCTCTTTATCTGCCTCGACCAGCCATTTATTGACGCTGTTCATAATGTGCTGACGCAGTGTATCGGATTTCAACACCCCACCATTAAACAGCACGGCTTTTGGTGCAATAAAGCCTTCACCATGCTGCGCTTGTTTGCTTAAAAACGCCGCCAGATGCCGGGTGATCGCCGCATCTTGAGCATAATTTAAGGACAGTCTGGAGATACCGGTTCTTAGGTTTTGTTTGGGTTTCTCATCAATATTGACGCTGGGGAAAAAGCCGGATAAGACGATTTTTTCGATATCGATTCGTGACAGGGTTTCTTTGACGGTTTTGCCAAAGAGTTTTGATGAACGCCCGGGAATGACGACGGCTATGTCTTTCAGTTCGGTATCACTTAGGAGTTTTTCCTTAGCATCACGACAGGCATGTACCAGCGCTTGCACCTGCCAGGCTTCAAGGGGCGCGTCTTTTTTGATGAAACGCTGTTGTATTTCCATGGCCAGCATCAAATCGATATTATCACCACCGATTAGGATATGATCGCCCACGGCAATACGCTTGAAACCGAGCTGTCCCTCCTCGTCTTCTACGGCGATCAGTGAGAAGTCGGTGGTGCCGCCACCGATATCAACAACAAGAATAATATCGCCCGCTTTCAGCTCATCACGCCAGCTGTCGCCTTTATTGTTAATCCAGCCATATAGTGAGGCTTGAGGTTCTTCCAACAGCGTTAGCTGTTCAAAATCACATAATCTGGCGGCCTCTGCGGTTAAATCCCGAGCGGCTGGCTCAAAAGAAGCCGGGATGGTGATGACGACCTTTTGTTGAAACAGTGGGGCTTGAGGAAAGGCTTCATTCCAACGCTGCGAGACATGGAGAGCGGAACGCGAGGTCGAGTAGACCCGGGTAGTCTTGCGCTGTAAACAGCAAGCGACGTGCCGTAGGCGCCAGAGCGAAGTCTGTGAAACAGCTTGTACCCAAGGCGTAGAGTAGAATCGGAGACAGTTGCCTGCTCGGAATGAACGCAGTGAATTTGTGAAGGTATGCTGGCGAGGCGGACGTCCCGGGCAAAATTTATGCCGCCGAGGATAGCCGATTCGATTTTGTATATGGATATACAAAATCTATTATGAGGCCCGAGGCACCCAGGTGCTTTTAATATGTTCAAGATAAAGTGTATAGGCCTCAAGAGGTGATAATTTCTCAATCGCTGCGAGACATGGAGAGCGGAACGCGAGGTCGAGTAGACCCGGGTA
>JBMSHD010000057.1:0-13923 GCA_049416425.1 Francisellaceae bacterium
GATTCGATTTTGTATATGGATATACAAAATCTATTATGAGGCCCGAGGCACCCAGATAAATCATAAATTGGATTCTGTCGGGTTAACAGTGTCATATTTTGTTGACGCTGATTGAGGATGGGATCTAGAGATACTAATGCTTCTCCAGTTAAAACTTTTCTTCCACCATTTTGAAAAAGTTTAGCCTGATCATACCAGGGCATATCATGGTCATTTTTTTCGAGAAAATCACCACTGCGATCAAAGCCATTGAGTTTTTTTGCCATTCGGTTGAGATAGACATATTCCAGGTTTTTATCTTTTATTGATATAGCCAAAGGCAGGCTGTCGAGTATCAAAGCCTGATGTTCTAAAAAGTGTGGGAGTGTATGTTGGTTATCCATGGTTTTGGGTAGAAAATACGGTACTGCTAACATTAATGATTTTCTATAATAACGTCTCAGTAAAAAATGGAGAATTGAAATCGTGAAAATTAAACCGTATTTAATGATTGTTCTGTGTATGGTGGTTGCCGCGAACTGTTTTTATTTCTCAACAGGCCTCAACAATAATTGGCTATTGATATGGCTGGGGCCCATTCCTTTGTTTGTCATGCTTTTTTATACCAGAGCAATTATGATTGGTTTTTTTGCAACTTGGATTGCCTATTTCATCGGTAGTTTAAGCCTCATGGCCTATCCGGCGTTTTTTCCAAAGTATTGGCTGTTGTACGAGTCAATAATTGGCAGTTTTATCTCGGCTAGTGTCTTGGTGATCTCTGCATTGATTATAAAGAGAACGACATCCATCTGGGCGATTTGGATTTATCCACTTTCAATCGTTTTATTAGAATATATCAGCCGCAACAACATCAACAGCGGAACGTTAGGCAATCTCGCCTATACGCAGTTTGATAACAAAATCATTCTCCAGTTGGCGTCATTGACAGGAATATGGGGCATAAGCTTTATGGTGAGCCTGTTTCCTGTTGCCATCGGTACCTGTATCTATTTCTGGAGACATTCGCATCGGAAAGCTGTAATAGTCATTTTGATTTTATTTTTGTTACTCGGGGGTAGTATTGGTTTTGGCAGTTGGAGATTTTTTTATCAAAAAAGTGGTCGCACACCGGTTAAAATTGGGCTTTTAGCCATAGCGCAGAATTATCGAGATCTTAAGTATGGAGATCCATTTATACAAAGCAGACGTTACCTTGAACAGGTGCCTGCCATTGTGAAAAAGGGTGGTGAGATTATTGTGATGCCGGAGAAGATAATAAGCGTCGGCAGTAGAAACAAGAATGGCATTCTAAATTTGTTTCAAACAGCAGCTAAGGTCAATCATGTCATGCTGATATTTGGTTTTCGCGAACATAATCGTGATAAAGAGAAGTGGTCTAATGTGGTCTATGTCATCTCCAGTGAGGGAAAAATAGTAGCCTCTTATCATAAAATACATCTACTGCCATCGTCAGAGGGCAATTATACAGCCGGTGATAGATTGTCTTTTTTCATGTTTAAAGGAGTCAAAATCGGTCTTGCTATCTGTAAAGACATGGACTTTATCCATCCAGCGGCGGATTATGGGAGAAATGGCGTTAAACTGATGATCGTACCGGCACTGGATTTTAAAGTGGACGCTTTTTCACATGCCATTCCTGCTACGGTGCGCGGTGTTGAGAATGATTATATCGTTGTCAGATCAGCTCAATGGGGTCTGTTGACAATCTCAACCCCTTATGGTCAGATTGTGGCTAAACGGCGAGTTTCCGATAATAAAGCAAGCTGGCTGATAGAGACGATTAAGTTATAGTCGACTATCATCTGCTGAATTTAAGTCAATGGCGCGTAAATTTCGTCGAAGAAGAGGTAATTTTTAGAGAGAAATAATAAAAAGGCGAAAAAATAATAAATACTTAAGTTTCACTTAAGGTAAACATGAGATGATGATCACATCTTAAAGATCAGGTGGTTCAATAAGAAGCCTGAAGTCCTTTAAGACCCCTTAAGACAGTGGCTGGTGGTACTCTCATCTCTCCCTCCTCCCTTCCCCTAATAAACCCTGGTCACTGTCTTAAAAACTTCCTTTTTTATCTGCAGTTCGTCGTTGAAAACCTAAGAGATAACAGAAGTACATAGCTTATCATTTAGTGATAAATCAGAGACCAGCTCTTTAATCGGAGAGTGTTTATTGAGGCAATAAAAATGAAGCCCGGGAACTCGCTGTTCAAGAAGTTGGCGGCATAGCCTCAGAGTCACTTCATAACCAAATGCCTTTAATGATGCTGGATCATGTTCATATTCATTGAGTTTGAAATAAATCCATCGGGGAATATCAACACCACATTTTTTAGAAAATCGCACGATGCTGTTGAAGTTTGTAATCGGCATGATCCCAGGGATTACAGGTGTGTCTACACCACTTTTTTTCAAGCGATCAGTCAGATAAAAATAAGCATCTGGGTTAAAAAAATACTGGGTAAAAGCCTGATCGGCTCCGGCTTTCAGCTTATCGATCAAATAATGAAACTCTTTATCCGGTTGCTGGCATTCTGGATGATACTCCGGATAGGCGGCTACTGTTATCTTAAATTGACTTCCGTATTGAGATTTAATCCACAGAAGCAGATCCTTCGCATAGTGAAAAACCTGATTTTTTTGTGCTAAGATACTACGTTCAGGCAGATCTCCTCTTAACACCACCAGATGTGACAGACCCATATTTTTATAGTGATTTAACAGGGATTTAAGGCTTTCTTCACTCATTCCAATACAGGTCAGATGAGAGGCAATATCCAGGGAATATCGCGCCATAAACCGCTCAACCAGGGATTGCGTCATTATCTGAGTAGAACCTCCCGCACCGTAGGTAATAGTATAGAGACTGGGATTGATCTGCTGAAGTTCATCGGCAACGGTGATGAGTTCATTGAAGTGTTCAATTTGCTTCGGTGGAAAAAATTCAACACTTATTTTTGGTGTTTGAGCGGTTTTGCTGGTCATGTCATATCCTTTTACAATAGATTTGGTCTTAGCCACTTTTCGGCTTCTGACAGACTGATACCTTTGCGTAGTGCATAGTTTTCAAGCTGGTCGTAGCCAATTTTTCCGACACCGAAGTAACGCGCCTGCGGATGTGCAAAGTATATCCCTGAGACGGATGCCGCCGGTGTCATAGCCATAGATTCGGTTAAGGATACACCGATTTCATTGGCATCAAGCAGTTCAAATAACTGTTGTTTTTCTGAGTGATCTGGACAGGCCGGATAGCCAAATGCCGGACGAATTCCCTGGTACTGGCATTTAATAAGCTCTTCATTGGAAAGATTCTCTTCTTTGCTGTATTGCCAAATATTTTTGCGAATATGCTCATGTAAGTGTTCTGCAAATCCCTCAGCCAGACGATCGGCAAGAATTTTAAACATAATGGCATTGTATTGATCGTGTTGCTGTTCAAATCTCAAGAGATGCTCTCCTCGCTCTAGTCCCGTTGTGACCACAAAGGCGCCGATATAATCCTTAATACCGGATTCAAGTGGCGCAATAAAATCACTCAAGGCATAGCTTGGCTTGTCTTTACGTACGCCTTGTTGTCTTAAGGCATGAAAACGAGTCAGCTCATGGTCGTTTTCATCGTAGAGGATAATATCATTGCCCTGACTGTTTGCCGGAAAAAGACCATAAACGGCAGACGCCTTAAGCCATTTCTCATCAATCATTTTTTTCAACATGGCTTTAGCATCGGCAAACAGCTTCTGAGCTTCAGCGCCTTTGGCTGGATCATGAAGAATTTTCGGATAGCTGCCTTTGAGCTCCCAGGCATGAAAAAACGGTGTCCAGTCAATATAATCGATCAGTCTTTCTAGAGGATAGTCGCCAAAGCATCGCCGTCCTAAATGTCTGGGTTTGGCAATAGTTGTCGTTGAAAACGGCAATTTAATCGCCTGATCATTGCTTTCATCCAATGTTAGCAGTTGACGTTCATGACGGCTTTTTTCATGGAAAGCAGCGAGCTTAAGATATTCCTGTTTTATAGTCTGACAATAGATATCCCGTTGTCTGTCACTCAACAGACTGGAGACAACGGAAACAGCACGTGAAGCATCAAGCACATGAATCGTTGGCGCATCGTGCTGAGTCATGATTTTAACCGCTGTATGAACCTTTGAGGTTGTTGCTCCACCGATTAGCAGCGGGAGTTTTATATTCTGACGCTGCATCTCACTGGCCAGTGTGATCATCTCGTCCAAAGAAGGGGTGATCAGCCCCGACAGTCCAATGATATCGCATTTTTCAGCAACAGCGGTATCGAGAATTTTCTGATAGGGGGTCATAACGCCAAGATCGATGACTTCATAGTTATTGCACTGCAACACCACGGTGACGATATTTTTACCGATATCGTGTACATCTCCTTTCACCGTTGCCATAACGATTTTGCCTTTGGCATGAGTATTTTGTGTTTTCTCCGCTTGTAAAAATGGCTCAAGATAGGCCACAGCTTGTTTCATGACTCGTGCGGATTTGACCACCTGAGGCAGAAACATCTTGCCTGAGCCAAATAAATCACCGACGGTATTCATGCCTTGCATCAGCGATCCTTCAATGACATCAATGGTCTTTTTGGCGCTTTTTCGTGCCTCTTCCGTATCTTCAATGATGAAACTGTTAATGCCTTTCACCAGCGCATATTCCAGACGCTTTACCACAGATTCCTGGCGCCAGCTTGATATATCCTGTTTTTTATCGCTCTTGGATTCTACGGATTCGGCATAGGCAATAAGATCTTCAGTAGCCGATTCGCGGCGGTTTAAAACAACGTCTTCGATTAATATTTTTAATTTTGGTTCGATGTCTTCATAAATGGTCATCTGTCCGGCGTTGACAATTCCCATATCCATGCCCGACTGAATGGCGTGATAGAGAAAAATGGAGTGAATCGCCTCGCGTACGGTGTTGTTGCCACGAAAGGAAAACGAGACATTACTGACGCCACCTGAGATTTTGACAAAAGGGCAGGCTTCCTTGATCCTTCGTGTGGCTTCAATAAAATCGATGCCGTAGCGATTGTGTTCTTCTATGCCTGTGGCCACGGCAAATATATTGGGATCAAAAATAATATCTTCGGCGGGAAAGCCAATTTTATCGATGAGAAGACTGTAGGCACGACGGCAGATTTCAATCCGTTTCTTTAGTGTGTCGGCCTGCCCCTCTTCATCAAATGCCATCACTACCACAGCGGCACCATAGCGCAGCGCTTTTTTTGCCTGTGACATAAATTCATCCTCACCTTCTTTAAGGCTGATGGAATTGATCACACCTTTGCCCTGAATCTGGCGCAGCCCTGTTTCAATCACCGACCATTTGGAAGAATCAATCATAATTGGAACACGAGAAATATCGGGTTCTGAGGCGATCAATTTTAAAAATCGCTCCATGCATTTTTCGGCATCAAGCATGCCATCATCCATGTTGATATCGATAATCTGGGCACCGTTTTCCACTTGAGTACGGGCAATATCCAGTGCCTGGTCAAATTGGTCTTCACGAATCAGGCGGGCAAATTTCAATGAACCGGCGACATTGGTTCGCTCACCGATGTTGACAAAATTTGTGTTGCGATCTATGACCAGCCCTTCTAGGCCTGAGAGCGCTAATTTTTTTACGGGTTTTGGGATAGATCGAGGAGAGGCATTTTCGATCAGTCGTGCCAGTGCCTGAATATGATCGGGTGTTGTGCCACAACAGCCACCAAGAATGTTTACAAGCTTATTGTTGATAAAAGGTCTTAGTTTATCGACCATAATCTCTGGTGTTTCATCGTAACCACCGAAGGCATTCGGCAATCCTGCATTGGGATGCATGCTGATAAAGGTGTTGGAAATCTTTGCTAAAGTGTTGATATGAGGATAGAGATCATCGGCGCCAAGCGCACAGTTAAAACCAATGCTCATCGGGCGAGCATGTTTCAGGCTATAGAAGAAAGCATCGACGGTTTGCCCTGATAGCGTGCGTCCACTTTGGTCGGTAATCGTGCCTGAGATCATCACTGGCAAGCGGATCTGTTGTCTTTCAAAATACGACTCTATGGCATACAGAGCCGCTTTTGCATTCAAGGTATCAAAAATTGTCTCTACCATGATGATATCGACACCACCTTGAACCAGCCCATCGATATTTTCATCATAGGCTTTAAGAAGCTCATCAAAACTGATATTGCGAAAGCCTGGATCAGAAACATCTGGCGAGATGGACAGGGTGCGATTGGTAGGACCTAGAATGCCGGCAACATAGCGTGGTTTTTCAGAGGTGGTATATTTATCAGCGGCTTTTCGAGCAATCAAGGCTCCTGATTTTGCCATGGCAAAAACCTGATCCTGCATGCCGTAATCAGCCATTGAAATCGAAGTACAATTGAAGGTGTTGGTCTCGATGATATCACTGCCTGCCTTGAGATAAGCCTCATGAATTTCTCTGATGATATCAGGTTGGGTAAGGTTCAAAAGATCATTGTTACCCTTTTGCTCATGGGGATGATAAGAGAACCGATCCCCTCTGTAATCAGCTTCTGTCAGCTGATAGCCTTGAATCATTGTCCCCATTGCACCGTCAAGCAGTAGAATCCGTTTGTTCAAATGTGCAGACAATGTTTCAAATCTAGTCATGGTATTTATTCTCTTTTTTTCTGGTTTTTAAACAAGCATAAGCGTTTCAAAATTGATAAACGGCTTCCTCAAAGTATCAAGTTCTGTCAAGGCATGTAAAGATAAGGAGAAAATTTCCGTCTCACAGCGACAAATCATTCCGTAAGCTTCAGATTAATATAGGCTCGAATCATAGTCAATATCTGAGTTTTTTTGTTCACTTTTAAAACTATGGCTGAATTATATGGATTGCTTTATACTCATAGGCTAAGGTGGCATTTGGAATAAGAAACATGAAAATTCAATTTCTAGGCGCGGCCAGAACAGTGACTGGCTCTAAATATTTACTGACGATTGATGATCACCGCTATCTTGTTGATTGTGGTCTGTTTCAGGGAAACCACACAATCAGGAGGCGGAATTGGGATGAGCTTCCCGTTGGATCTGCAACCATCGACTATGTTCTGTTAACGCATGCGCATATCGACCATTCCGGCTATCTGCCTTTGTTGGTTAAAAATGGATTTAAGGGTAAAATTTTGACCACGGCGGCAACGTTTGATCTGTGCAAGGTACTGCTGCCGGATTGTGGTCATCTTCAGGAAGAAGAAGCCGCCAGCGCCAATAAATATCATTCGAGCAAACATGAGCCAGCCTTGCCGCTTTACACGGTGGAAGAGGCCTATAAGACCTTATCGTTTTTTGAAGTCATACCGTTTAATAAGCCTGTGCAGTTGTCAAAACACTTCAAGGTAACGTGGCATCCGGCCGGACATATTCTTGGAGCCGCATTTCTAGAGTTGTTGGTTCATGGGCAAAAATTGCTGTTTAGTGGTGATTTAGGAAGGGATCACGATCCAATCATGCATGCGCCACAGACGCCGCCGGATAATATCAACTATATGGTTGTTGAGTCGACTTATGGTGATCGCCAGCATAAGGATGAGGATCCTCAGCAAAAACTGGCAGAGATTATCAATGAAGTCGTCGCTGAAGATGGTGTGGTTGTTATTCCAGCTTTTGCCGTTGGTCGGGTGCAGAGTATTCTCTATCATCTGTATATGTTAAGAAAGCACGGAAAAATTCCAGCAGTTCCTATCTATCTTGACTCGCCAATGGGTATCAATGCCACGGATTTAATGTGTCGCTATCATCATGAACATCGTTTGAGTCGTGATACCTGCTCGGCTATTTGCGGTATTGTTGAGTATACCCGTACCGCAGAGGAGTCAAAAGCGATCAATAGCACATCGGGATCGAAGATTATAATATCAGCCAGTGGCATGGTCAGTGGCGGGCGAGTTCTTCATCATGTCCGCTATTATGCACCGGATGCGAGAAATGCCATTCTTTTGACGGGTTTTCAGGCACCGGGAACAAGAGGCCATATTATAGAATCCGGTCATGGAACGGTGAAGATCTTCAACGATTTGGTTCCAGTAAGAGCAAAGGTCATAAGCCTGTCCAATATGTCTGCACATGTTGATTATACTGAGATGTTGCAGTGGCTGTCGCTGACGGATTCAAATCCGAAAACGGTTTTTATCACTCATGGAGAACTAAAGGCTGCCGAGAGTTTAAAACGCCTGATTGAACAGGAATTCGGCTGGAGTTGCGTCATTCCAGAATATTTAAGTGAATATGAATTATAAAATGGCATAGACCGTATCTAAAATTCAAGTTATTATGCACACATTCCTATTCAAGTTTCTCCTCTGGATTGATATTATTTTTCCGTCTTTGTGAAGATAAAGCCTTTGTCATCGGCATCGACCATAATGGTCTCACCGGGCAAGAACTTGCCTTCTAAGAGCTCTGTAGCCAGGGGGTTTTCAATGGACTGCTGAATGGCTCGTTTCAATGGGCGGGCGCCAAAAACCGGGTCAAACCCGTGATCGGCGATCTTGTCCATGGCCGTGGCAGAGACCTCCAGCGACAGATCACGCTCTTTAAGCCGTTTGTTGACTCGGTTTATCTGAATCATGGCAATGGCCTTGATCATTTCTTTATTGAGCGGCTCAAAGACGACCGTCTCATCGATACGGTTGACAAACTCGGGTCTGAAATGTGTGAGCACGATTTCCATAACCATTTTTTTGATTTCTGAATAAGGCTCGCTTAAGGCTTTTTCCTGAATCAGATGAGAGCCCAGGTTCGAAGTCATGATAATCAATGTGTTTTTGAAATCAACCGTTCTGCCTTGGCCGTCTGTCAGGCGACCATCGTCTAGCACCTGAAGCAGAATGTTGAAGACATCACCATGGGCTTTTTCGACTTCATCCAAAAGGATGACGGAATAAGGGCGACGTCTGATGTGTTCGGTCAGATAACCACCCTGCTCGTAACCGACATAGCCAGGAGGTGCACCGATGAGTCTTGCCACCGAGTGTTTTTCCATAAATTCAGACATGTCAACTCGCAAAATTGCCTCTTCGCTGTCGAACATAAATTCGGCCAACGCCTTGGTCAACTCCGTTTTTCCCACTCCGGTTGGTCCCAAGAATAAAAAGGAACCGGTAGGACGGTTGGGATCTGAAAGACCGGATCGTGAACGTCTGACGGCATTTGAAACCGCTTTGATCGCCTCTTTTTGGCCGATGACGCGTTTACTCAAAAATTCTTCCATATGCAGGAGCTTTTCACGCTCGCCTTCCATCATCTTCGATACCGGAATGCCGGTGGCTTTTGAGACGACATCGGCGATTTCTTCTTCGGTTACCGTGGTTCTAACCAATTTGGTTTTGACCGGATCGGCATGGCTTATCTGCTTGATCTGCTCTTCAAGTTTTGGAATAAGCCCATATTGCAACTCCGCCATTTTAGAGAGATCCCCCTGACGATGCGCCGCCTCCAGATCGATTTTAGCCTGGTCTAGCTGCTCTTTTAGCTTCTGTGACCCCTGCATCTGCGCTTTTTCTGATTTCCATATCTCTTCAAGTCCTGAATATTCGCCTTCCAGCGCTTTTATTTCATCTTCAAGCACAGACAATCGTTTTTTGGTTGCCTCATCCTTTTCTTTTTTCAGCTGTTCACGCTGCATCTTCAACTGGATTATACGGCGATAGAGTTTTTCCATCTCTTCGGGTTTGGAGTCGATTTCCATACGAATCTGACTGGCGGCCTCATCCATCAGGTCAATGGCTTTATCCGGCAGTTGCCTGTCGGTGATATAGCGGTTGGAAAGCGTGGCGGCGGCGACGATGGCATTATCGGTGATATCAACACCGTGATGGACTTCATAACGCTCTTTCAAGCCGCGTAGAATGGCGATGGTATCCTCGACATTGGGTTCATCGACCAAAACCTTCTGAAAGCGCCGCTCCAGCGCCGGATCTTTCTCAACACGTTCACGATATTCATCCAGAGTAGTGGCGCCCACACATCTTAACTCTCCTCGTGCCAGGGCTGGTTTTAGCATGTTTCCAGCATCCATTGATCCTTCGGCTTTACCGGCACCGACCATGGTGTGAAGCTCATCGATAAACAGGATGATATTGCCTTCCTGTTTTGCCAAGTCTTTGAGCACGGCTTTGAGTCTCTCTTCAAAATCACCACGGAATTTGGCACCGGCCAAAAGCGCACCTAAATCCAGTGATAATATGCGCTTGCCCTTGATGCCTTCGGGTACTTCACCGTTGACAATGCGTTGTGCTAATCCTTCTACTATGGCCGTTTTTCCAACACCCGGCTCACCGATTAAAACCGGATTGTTTTTGGTTCTTCGCTGTAGAACCTGGATGGTGCGACGAATCTCATCATCACGACCGATCACCGGATCAATTTTTCCCTTCTCGGCGCGTTCAGTCAAATCGATGGTATATTTCTGTAATGCGCCTTGTAAATCTTCAGCATTATTGCTGTCCATCTTATTTCCTCCTCGAATTTTATCTAGGGTTGTCTTTATCTGCTCGAGTGTCAGATTCAATTGTTTGAAAATACCGGCCAGTGTATGGTCCTCAAAACCTGCCAGCATAAACAGGTCACTGGCGATGAAACTGTCTCCTTTTTCTTTGGCAAGCTTATCCATTTTTGTCAGCACACGAACCGTGCTGCTTGAGGCTGAAATTGATTGCTCGCCTGAACTCGTCGCCAGATTATCCAAGGCTTTATCGGTTAGCTCAGTCAATTTTGGCACACTGCCACCGGTCTGAGTGACCATCGAAGAGAGAATACCACCGTCTTGTGTCAACAGAGCTTTTAGAATATGAATCGGTTCCAGCTGAGTATTGTGTTTGTCTGTGGCAATCGATTGAGCCTGAGACAAGGCTTCTTGAAATTTATTTGTGAACTTCTCTATTTGCATTTTCGGTTTATCCTTATCTAAATCCTTTAGGAACGTGTCTGAAATAAATTCCCCTTCGCCAGGGAAGGGGTGCCGGGAATATCCCGGCGGGGTAGTTTTTAAATAAAGCTCACGAGCTTGCTCGTAACAAAAAAGATGAGGGACAGATTCGATATTTCAAGAAGATTTTAAGCCGCTGGCGGCGCTTTTATCAAGATGCCAGGTCAATTTTCCATTTTTTGCCATGACAAATTTTGCCGGATACGCTATAGGAGTGTCGTTGTCACCGAGAATTTTGGCAATCATTTTTGCCTTGCTTTCGCCGGTGACCAGAAAATCAATGTGACGAGCATTGTTTATGACGGAAAGCGTCAGGGTGATGCGAAACTGTTTGCTAAGGGGGTGAGTTGCCGGTGAAGTCCAATTTGATGAGGCAAGAGAGACGCCATCAACAAACAAAGAGGCAGTATGACCATCGTCTCCCATGCCAAGCCAGATCCAGTCAAATATTGGCAAACCATTGGCAAGAGGAAGGTGTTTTTTCATTTCGATCACATAGTTGATCGATGCCTGTTCGGGTGACAGAGCACCATTTATTAGATGCAGGTTATCGACGGTTATGTCGATATGATCGAGCAGAATTCGTTTGACTTGACCATAATTACTTTGGCTGTCTTCTACTTTAACGGCGCGTTCATCAACCCACCAGAAGTGAAGCTTATGCCAGTTGATATCATGGATTGCATCGAGCTGTTTTAGGCGTTCAAATATGGCTAGCGGCGTTGATCCGCCTGAGAGGGCGATGTGAATGTGTTCTTTTTTCAGTGTGCTGAAAGCGATCAGTTTATCGCAGACCTGTTGATATAGATCATCGGTTTCATCATAGACAATAATAGACATCAATGCTCTCCATTTATCCGTTTAAAATTCATCGGCGGGATGCGCCAGCTGTGTCCAAGACGAGCCAGCATCTCATCGGCGGCCACAGGTCCGTTGGAGCCGCTTGGATAAGGTTGTATCAGTTTATGTGCATGAGTGCTTAAATAGCATAATATTGGATCGACGATATTCCAGCAGGCCTCTACCGCATCGTTTCGGGCAAATAGCGTTCCATCACCATAAAGGGCATCGAGGATAAGGCGTTCATAGGCCGGTGGAATGTTTTTCTCGGCAAGTTCGGAATAATAAAACCCCATATCCACTTCATGTGTTTTAAAGCCACTGCCAGGCTCTTTTACGGCAAATGACAGTTTGATCCCTTCATCCGGTTGAATACGAATCACCAGCTGATTTTTGTATTTCGTGATTTTCTGCACTTGAGAGAAAAAAGGATGAGGTGTTGATTTAAAGTTAATAACGACCTCACTAGCTCTTTGTTTCAAGCGTTTTCCAGTCTTGACATAAAACGGCACGCCGTTCCAGCGCCAGTTGTCGATGAAAAATCGTATGGCAGCAAAGGTTTCAGTCGCTGAATCCGGTTTGACCCCTTTCTCCTCGAGATAGCTTCCTTTTACTTTCCCAAAGAGACAGCCCTGTTCATATTGACCAATCACGACATTTTCTTTGATGTCTGCAAGTGTCTTGAAGCGGCGCACAGATTGAAACACCTTGAGCGTTTCATTACGAATTGAATAAGCATCGATTTTAGCCGGTGGTTCCATGGCGACGATGCCCAAAAGCTGCAACAGATGATTTTGAATCATGTCTTTGATGGCGCCACTTTGATCATAATAGCCTGCGCGAAGTCCAACGCCAATTTCTTCATTGGCATAGATCTGTACATTTTCAATATGATCTGAGTTCCACAAAGGCTCAAAAATCGAGTTAGCAAAGCGAAACACCAGAATATTCTGTACGGTCTCTTTACCCAGATAGTGATCGATTCGAAACAACTGTTCTTCTTTGAAGAAATTCAAAAGATGACAATTCAGTTGCCTTGCCGAGGATTCATCGCTGCCAAATGGTTTTTCAATAATCAGGCGTTTATAGCCATCGGTTTCATCATTTAGCTGCAATTTGGCCAGATGAGCAGGGATGGTGTAATAAAGTGCCGGTGGAGTTGATAGATAAAATAACAGATTTTTTTTGATGTGATGCATCTGACACAGCTCATTGATGCGCTGCTCCAAAAGTATATAGCCGCTGTCATCATAGATGTCGATAGGCTGGTAATATAAATTTTTCAGAAATTCGGCAATACTTTGTTGTTCTTCCGGATATTCTTCAGCGAGTGTCAGCGCCATTTTATTCCTGAAATCATCGTCGCTTAACTCACTTCTGGAAACACCGAGGATGAGATTTTTTTCCTTTAAAATATTCTGACGATACAGGCTATATATAGCAGGGATTAATTTTCGTTGTGTTAAATCGCCGGAAGCACCAAAAATAACGATGATTCCGCTGTGTAATTTCGACTGCATGTCTGACTCATGATCATGTTTATCTTAACGTTGACAGTTATATCATTTTTTCGGCATTGGCGCATCAAATGTCTGGCTAAATTATCCAGCTTTAGCCAGACATTTGATGTTTTGTCGTGCCTGCTATCAAAATTAATTCGAAAAGAAACCGGTGTTCGAGATAGCTTGTTCCAGGCAACCATGAGAAGCACAGCGTGATTTAAAACTAAAAATGTAAACAATAAGCAAAAAATGGTTGACTTACGCTCAAAAACTATGTCGTGAAGAAAATTAACTAAAATTTGTTGATAATTGAATTTTTAAATGACAAAAGTGCGATATGACGGGGTTATTTTATGAATAAAATAAATATTTTCGTTACTATTTTAATAGCGGTTGTTATCCCGCTGTGTGCATATATAGGCGGAGCGGGATAGATAATATAATCGAGTTGATGGGTTATTTTTCAATGAATGTATTTATGATTTTCATTCACTTTTCAGTTGTAATTTTAAGAGTAACCAGGAAAAATGAAAAAATATTTTTTAATCTTATTTCTTTATACACTGAAAACTCCCCATTTTTTACCGCCCATCATAACCCACCATATCATGTATCGA
>JBMSHD010000058.1:0-13904 GCA_049416425.1 Francisellaceae bacterium
GAAATTGGAAGATATTTCGCCATGAAAAAAAGGAAGTTATTTTGCGCGCGTTCCACACCATAGAAATTATCCTTCTCTACCATGGCACTAAACGGCTGAATATAGTCATTGATGGCAATGGTTTCTGTACTCACAGGAGCATAGAAACCATGGACATAATAGACACAATCCATCGCCAAGACACCATCAAGCAAAAAATGCGGCTCCGGCGAAACGGATTCAATAGTATTCCACCCCATATGCGGCACCAGCCCCTTGCGTCTATCAAATTCCTTGATCACGCCCGGTATAATGGATAAAGCAGGCGTTTGGCCTTCTTCTGAAAAAGAATACAGAAGCTGCATTCCCAGACAAATCCCTAAAACCGGCTGTCTTAAGCCTGGAATAAACACATCCAGCCCGTGGTGTTTCAAGGCAGCCATGGCAGCAGCGGCATGCCCTACCCCGGGAAGGATGACAAAATCCGCCTCGGCAATGGTTTTTATATTATGTGTCAAACGCACTCTCGCACCCAAGCGCTCCAAAGCCTGCTTAATCGAGGTATAATTACTGCCGCAGCAATCAATAATCGCAATGATGGTCATAACACCCCCTTTGTCGTTGGAATGTCTTCCCCTGTTCTGGCTATAGCCTGTTTTAGAACCTGCCCTAAAGCCTTGAAGGCTCCCTCAATCATATGATGCGTATTCTCACCCCTTAGTTTGACATGCAAATTTGCCTTCAGACCTTCGGCAAATGAATAGAAGAAATGCGTAACCATCTCCGTAGATAATCCACCAACCACTTCTCTGCTAAAGTTCGCCTCAAAACAACAATAAAATCGCCCCGATAAATCCAATGCCAGCTCGGCACAGGTTTCATCCATCGGCAGCATAAACCCATAACGCCCAATACCATATTTATCACCCAGCGCTTGCGCTATGGTCTGAGATAGACAGATGGCAACATCTTCCACCGTGTGATGATCATCGACAGCCAAATCACCCAATGCCTTGATTTCCATGCTGATGCCAGCATGTTTGGCGACTTGATCGAGCATATGATCAAAAAAATCAATACCGGTATGGATTTGACGAATGCCTGGATCATCCAAATTGACGGAAATATCGATAATCGTCTCTTTAGTCTGTCGCCTTATCTGTGCCATTCTCGGCTTGTCGATGATAAAGCTGGCGATCTGTGACCAGGATTCAAAACCAGTGGTACCGATTTGAATGCCTTGTATATTCATATTATCGGCTAACTGTTTATCCGTATTACGATCACCGACAACATAGCTGTTGTCAAGATCGATACACTGGCTTGTAATAAATGGCAGCACCAGCCCCAGGCCTGGTTTTCGACAGTAGCATCGTTCATGCTCAAAATGCGGACAGATCAGAATGTCTTTAAAATAAATTCCTTGTGAGGCTAAAAGCTTAAGCATAAACGCCTGAGGCAGATCAAAGTCCTGTTGTGGAAATGAAGGACTACCCAGACCATCTTGATTGCTCACCAGAATAAATTCAAACCCTCTTTTTTTAAGGCGCTCCAGTGCTGAAAATACACCGGGCAGAAAGTCCAGTTTATCCAGATGGTCTATCTGTTTATCCGCAGGTTCGGCGATCAAGGTACCGTCTCGATCAATAAACAGATATTTTTTCTTATTCCACATTGTCGCTTTCCCTCTGTAATTGTCTGAGTAACTGTGTATTTTCAACTTCTAAACCAATGCTGATTCTGACCATGCACTCATCGTCAAATACCAAAGCCATGGATCGAACCACAATACCGGCTTTGAGTAATTGCTCATATATAGGGCGATGAAATTTCACCAGTATAAAATTGGCCTCAGACGACCAAACTTTTTCAACCACAGCCAGCTTAGACAAAGCACCGATCATTCTTTGCCGTTGTTTTTTGATCAGTGCAGTCTGCTGTCGATAGTCGTGAAGATCGGCCAATGCCGACAAGGCTGTTTTTTCTACGGGAGCGGCAATGGGATAGGGAGAGATAATCCGCTTTAACCAGTTGATCAGTCGTTTATTGGCAATCACGCTCCCCAATCTTATTCCAGCCAAAGCATACGCTTTTGATAGCGTTCTCAATATTACCAGATTGCCAAAGCGAGAAATCCAGTCACAATAGGAGTCCTGGCTGCTAAACTCCACATAGGCCTCATCAACCACGACAAGACAACGACTCTCAAGCGTCGATAAAATCATTTCCATCGCCATTCGATCAATCATCATTCCTGTCGGATTATTTGGCGAGCATAGAAATACGATCTTACACCGAGGAGGAATCCATGCCAGCAACGCCTCGGCATCAAGTTTGAAATCCCTATCTATCGATAAATAAAAAGGCAGGTATTCCAGCCCTTGCAGTGAAGCACAAACACGATACATGCCAAACGTTGGCTCACAGCCAACAATGACATCTTTGCCACATTGACAGAACAATCGACACAAAAGATCGATTCCCTCATCGCTGCCTCGCGTCATCACGAGTTGATCCTCATCGACACCATAACATTGCGATAAGGTTGTTAATAACTGTGACGGCTGAGGTTGTGGGTAACGATTATAACCATCGTCCCGTGCAAACGGCGATTCATTGGCATTAAGCCAGATTTTCCCCTGTATTTTTTGACTTCTGGCCGATTGATAGGGTGAAAAGAAATGCAGATCCTCACGAATCAATGCTTCAAAGCTCATGCTCTTACCTCCTTGACGCTCGATTTCATCATAGCGAATCCATTATGCTTATCACAACACCGTTTCTGCTGAAAAGCGGGAGCGTTTGATCCGAATAGCAACGGCATTTTTATGCGCCTCAAGTCCTTCGATTTCCGCCATTGCCATGGCCATATCGGCCAGCGCCTCGAACCCTGATTTTTCCATCTGCTGAACGCTGATGGCCGTCATGAAGTCGGCGGTCGTTAATCCGCTTGAGTTTCTGGCATAGCCACCTGTTGGCAACACATGATTGGAACCGGTGACATAGTCACCCAATGTCTCAGGCGACCAGGCACCGATGAACACGGCTCCCGCAGCCTGAATCCGTGAGATATAAGACTCGGCATGGTCAACCTGTAAAATCAGATGTTCAGGGCCATAACGGTTGGATAGCTTAATAGCCTGGTCAATATTATCCACAACTAAAATCAATGAATGAGACAAGGACATCTCAATAATCGCTCTGCGTGATAGCGACGATTTTTGTTTATCGATCTCAACGACAACTTCTTCTGCCAGCATCTTACTGTCTGTCATCAACATCACCTGAGAATCAGCACCATGCTCGGCTTGCGCCAGAAGATCGGCAGCGACCAAAGCCGCATCCGCATTTTTATCAGCAATGACAACCACCTCAGAAGGTCCGGCCGGCAAGTCAATTGCCGCAGCATTTGGATCCTGACTCACCATGAGCTTGGCTTCAGTTACCCAGCTATTACCAGGACCGTAGACCTTATCAACTTTCTGAACACTCTCACTACCATAGGCCATGGCCGCTATTGCCTGCGCACCACCGAGTTTATAGATCACATCAACATCACACAAATCAGCGGCAACCAGAATTAGCGGGTGAATGCGTCCTGCTCTATCGACAGGTGTGCTTATAGCAACATGCGAACATCCAGCAATTTTAGCCGGAACCGCCAGCATCATCACTGTAGATATCAACGGCGTGAAGCCCCCTGGAACATAAAGACCAACCGAGTGAATCGGGCGGTATATTTTTCCACAGCGAATCGCTCTGCCTTCCTCGATCCATTTATCACTCGGTTTAAACACTCGATGATGCGCACTGATACGCTGAACAATTTGCTCAATCAGCGATATTTTATTGTCATCAACTTCTCCATAGGCTTTGTTGATTTCTGATTTTTCAACGCTTATTCGATCAAGCCAGACACCATCGAGCTGTCTCGTGTAGTCTTTCAAGGCTTTATCTTTTCTCAGGCGAACATCGTCAATCATATTTTTGACAACCTGCCTTCTGTTTTCTCTTGACTGTTCAAGTGGACGCTGTAGTAGGCTCGTTTGCAAATCCGGTTCAACCTTATTATAATCGATTACTCTCATGACCTTACTCCAGCATTTTTTCAATCGGCAACACCAGAATTGAACTGGCACCGGCCTGTTTCAAGCATTCTAACGTATTCCAGAAAACCGCTTCCGTGGTGACGATATGCACAGCAACCTTATCGCTACTTCCTGAGATTGGCATAACCGTCTGCCCTTCATGACCCGGCAGCAAGGCCGCTACCTGATTTAAGGAAGCCGCAGGAGCATGAAACATGACATATTTACTTTCCTTTGCCTGCTGCATCCCTTCAATACGCTTTAAAAGCAGCTGAAAGAAATCCTCAAGCGGCTGTGAACCAAATTCGGCTTTTCGTATCAATACCGCTTGACTCTCCATCACCGTGAAGACTTCTTTAAGATTATTCTCTTCCAGCGTTCTCCCGGTTGATACCAGATCACATATGGCCTCAGACATGCCAAGACTTGGCGCAATTTCAACCGAGCCTGAGATATTGAGGCTTGAAAGATGCAGATCATGTGTCTTTGAAAATTGATTGAGAATACAGGGATACGATGTCGCCACTTTATAATCCTTTAAATCAGCAATGGTTTTGATATCGATCTCATCAGGAACGGAAATACTCAAACGACAGCGACTAAACCCCAACTGTTTTACCACCTCAATCTGCCAATCTTGACCGTTTTGTCGCAATTTTAAAGCAGATTCCGCTAACACATTCTCACCGACGATGCCTAAATCACAAACCCCATCATTGACGAGAGTTGGAATATCATCGTCTCTTACAAATAAAATATCAACCGGTGCCGTCATCGAATGACAGAATAAGCTGTTTTTATTTTTTGAGGATATCTTAATGCCTGTCTTTTCCAGCAAATCCATTGAATCGCTGTTTAGCCGACCTTTTTTCTGAATGGCCAGGGTCAATCTCTGTTTCATTCCGACTATTTCCTATTTATTCACCAGCCAAATCCAAATCACTGCCTATTCGCTCAAATATCAGGTTATAGCCTCCCTCACCATAAGTGATACAACGCGCAATACGTCCAACAGTGGTAATACTCACACCGGTTTCACTGTAGATCTGACGGTAGGATTTCTCTGCCTTGATCTCTTTGACAACACGCCAGCGATCAGCCATGGCTGATAACTCAGCAGGAGTGCATAAGTCATTTAAGAACCGACTGGCTTCTTCGGGGGATTGTATCAATGAAAAAGCCTGATAAAGCGCTTCGATATCTTGTTTCTGTGCCTGTTTGATATGCATGATCAATCCAATGAATTAATGTATTAATACAATAAAACATACTATAAAACAAAAACATTGTAAACACGATTATGCTTTATTTTGGCTCTTTTGGTATTACGATAGAAAACCATGAGTAATATCACCAAAAAGTGATAATGCCAAATGGCATTATTTCATTTTTTAATAAAAATAATCAAACGCTTTTATTTGAACACAATTTGTTTATAATGCACTCAGTTTGATTGATATAAAAATAAAAAAGATCGACTAAAAGACAAAAAAGTTTGGCGTGGTAAGGCAGGGGGTATTTGCCTTACCATCACGGGAAACCGTGACACAGATCGCTGTTATCTCCTTGGTAGCGGTCTGTGCGCCTCCTGAATTTACACCTTCTCTTAAGCCTTAACCATTTCTCCGGTTTCGAGCACTTCATTCGTATTATTAGTCTTGCAATAAGCCACATAAGGCGTATAGGTAATCAAAAGATAAAAGACAACCGATAAAATACCGACAAACCAGATATCAGGCACAAGATAAATCAGCCACAAATACACGAGAAATGGTAATGAAAAAGCCAGCAGTTTCATAATTCCAACCTTATTTTGAATGGCGAGATAAATAGCAATAACCACCGTCAGAGAAATATTCATCACCAAAAGATCATGCGTTGGAATCGTCAGCATAATAAGCCCTAATAGGGTAAAGACGATGAGTCCGGCCCATTTTGTCTTAGGCGCAATGGCACCCATACTAACGGGAGCCGCCATATATCCGATAAGGTGATAACCGGTTACCACCACCATCAATGACGCCCAGCTTTTGGCATTCCATAACACCAACGCCACCAAAACCCAGTTGATTAGCATGGAGCGCTTGGAAAAATTATAAACCGGGCAAAGATGTGCAATCCAGCGAGGCATCTGCCCTTCTGCTGCCATCGCATAGAGCATTCTTGAAGCAGCTCCCAGATAAGCATAGCCTGTACCTGAAGGACTGACGACGCTGTCGGCCAATAATAATATCATCAAAAAGTTAATCCCTAACAGCACCGAAAGATTTACCAGCGGTGAGGAGAAGTTAAGCCCGGCCCAGCCACCATTTTGCACCAGCATTTCATGGGGAACCGCTGCCATAAAGGCATATTGTAATGCCATATACAACAGCATAACGATTCCAATCGAGATTAAAATAGACAATGGCACATTGCGTTTCGGATTCTCGATTTCGCTGGCATAAGCCACGGATGTCTGAAAACCGTTATAGGAATAAATCAAACCGGCGCCTATAATGGCCATAATAGCACTGCCAAACCCATAATCCTTATCACTTTGAAGCGCAAAATTCTGACTGTGTCCGCTGTGATCAAACGCCGCAATGGCCAAAACAATCACCGTGAATAAAGGCGTGAAGATCTTAAGCACTGTCACCACATTGTTGACCCGTGCCAAAAGTTTAATACCATAATAATTAATCACCAGATACAAAAACAGGATAAGCAGCGCCAAGAGCTTCCCTGTCACCGTCAAGGCATGATTCTCAATCAGCAGATTTGAGCCAACGGCGGCTGAGAGGTACTGTGTTGTTGCCTGTGCCTCCGTTGCCACCGTGACCATGATGCCAAACCAGTTGGCAAAGGCAAACGGCATGCCGAAAATATTGTTGTGCGACAATGCGCTGGATCTTGTCGTCGACCCACTAAATGGATAGAGTGACACAACCACAGACAGGCACATCCCCACCGCCCCAACCAAAAGCGCAGCTAAAATCCAGGCTAGGAATGCCCAGTTTCCAGCCTCTTTTGCTGACAGTTGCGCGCTAAATAACCAACCAGATCCCACCATACAAGTTGCACTTAGCAAAGTTGCACTAAAAAGTGAAACTTTTGTTTTTCGTTTTGATAAATCAATTGCTGCCATTTTACACCATCCCCATGGTTTCTGTTTTGTTATTCTTTCGCTTATCAAGCATCGTTCCCTTTTTTGTCGCTGGAATCATCCGACCGTCTCTCACAATGATTGATAAGCACTATTGATAATACCATTCCTTCAGATGGCAAAATACTCTATCACCCTATACTTATTCATATTCATGAATTTCATATTCTACTTATCCTGAATTACGCTATCAGGATTGCAATCGTTTGTAAATAAAATATTTATTATAATTCTATATGGCTCTTTCTATTTGATTGAAATTAATCAAATATATTTATATAATTATACTTTTGATACTTTAACCAATATCAATGATTATTTTTAGTTTAAATTCTATGATTATGATTTCCATTAACTAAAGTATCTGCTAGCATACATGATATTGTATTTTTTAAGCTCAAAATGTTATGTACTATTTTAATCTTGGTATTGTTGGCACACTTTTTTTAGCCGTTATTGTATTACTCATTGGGCGATTTCTTCAGCACAAGATTCTCTTTTTGCAGAAATTTTTTATTCCTTCTCCGGTAATTGGTGGAATTATTATCTCCATTATTTTATCCATTCTTACGTATTTCAACCTTCTTACTCTTGAATTTGATATCACAATGCAAAAACAGCTAATGATTGCTTTTTTTGCCACAGTCGGCTTCTCTGCCAGTTTTAAATTTCTATTGAAAGGCGGTAAGGCCGTCATTCTTTTTCTTATATGCGCAATCACTTTAGTAATTTTGCAAAACACCCTTGGTGTTATACTGGCTTTAAGCATGAATCAGTCTTATGCTTTTGGCATTGCCACAGGCTCTGTTTCCTTAACGGGAGGTCACGGCACATCGGCGGCCTTTTCTCCTCTACTAAGCAACCTATTTTCACTTGCTAATGCTACAGAGATCACCATCTCAGCAGCTACCTTTGGTCTCATTGCCGGTAGCCTATTAGGAGGTCCAATTGGCAGAAAACTAATGAAGAAATATCGTCTTAAACCAGATGTAAAAACCCTAAAAATGGCGCATGTCGCCCCTGACCTCAATGAAGAGAAACCTCTTTCCATCAGTGAAAAAGGGATATTTCACGCCGTTACTGCTATCGTAATCGCCATGACTCTGGGTGAGATGATTGCTTATTATCTAAACCAGATTGGCTTTATTCTTCCACCTTATATTGGAGCGATGCTAGCGGCCGCGCTTATTCGAAACATTGCTGATATCTCCCAGAAAATTATTCTCGAAGATCATGAAATTACAGTGATTGGCAATATCTGTCTGTATCTTTTTCTGGCCATGGTACTGATGAGCATGAATCTGATTTCATTGGTTGATATTGCTCTACCCATGTTGATCATCCTCTTGGCACAGGTGCTACTGATGGCACTTTTCGCCTATCACGTAACTTTTCGAATAATGGGTAGAAACTACGATGCCGCCGTTTTAGCTGTAGGGCACTGTGGTTTTGGACTTGGCGCCACACCAAATGCCATGGCTAATATGGAAGCCTTTACCAATAAGAACTATCCTTCACCATTGGCTTTTTTCACCATTCCTATCGTCGGTTCACTGTTCATTGATTTTGCCAATGCCGGCATTATCACTGGATTTCTTAATTTTCTGAAAATGATTCTCTAGTCATGATCCGAATTGATTTCATCAACATATAAGCCACAGGCACGATAAATAGAGAAAAGAGAGAACCTAAAAGCAAACCGAAAACAATCACAATACCGATCTGCTGACGAGCATGCTCACCGACTCCACTTGTTAACACCAGAGGAATTGCACCTAAAATCATCGTCGCTGACGTCATTAATATCGGCCTTAACCGTGTTGCGGCTCCAGCGATAATGGCATCCTTTAAAGCATAGCCTTTCTGTTTAAGCTCATTGGCAAACTGTACGATTAAGATGCCATGTTTCGAGACAAGTCCCACCAGGGTGATCAGTCCGATTTCGGTATAGATATTGAGTGTGCCACCGATGATTTTAAGCCCAAGCAAGCCGCCGATAACGCAAAGCGGTACGGTCAGAAGAATAATAAACGGATCGATAAAACTTTCAAACAGCGCCGCCAGTACCAGATAGATAAACAAAAGTCCGGCGATAAAAATGATCAGCATGCTATTGCCACCTTCAATCATATCCCTGGCATCACCTTTAAAAGCAAGACTGACACCGGGCACAGCCTGTTTCGCCAAAAGCTCAATCTCATCAATGGCCTGCCCCATGGAAAAACCGGCAGCAAGACTGATCGATAGCGGCATGGCGTTCATCTGGTTATAGCTCATCAGGTAGGGAATCTTAACCACAGGTTTAATGCTGACAAAACGGGACAGCTGCACCCAGCCATTTTTGTCATTCTTGATATACAGATCATTCAATACCTTAAAATTTCTTAGTTTCGATTTTGGCAATTGCACGATAATTGGATAACTCTCCCCTCCCACTTCATAGTCATTATTCAGGCGCCATCCACCAAACAAAATGCTAAGCATGGACTGAATATCATCAGGCGCCACGCCCAGTATCGCCGATTTGGTATAATCAATATCGATATTAAACTCCGGACTGTTGATATTAGTATCGACCTCGGCATCTGAAATGCCCGGAAGTTTTGACAGTAATTGCGAGAAATGGCTGGCTTTCTTATAAAGCGTCTCAAATGAATCCATACTCAAAAGATACAGTCCGATATCTCCACCACCGAATCCCTGAGAATTTCCAGATAGTGGAATGACAAAACTGCTTCCTGATACCCCTTTCACTTCATTGATCGCATGATTAAGATCTTTTGAGATCATCTGGGCATATGAGATGGCGCCAGGCTTTAGAATATTCAGCGAAACGCCATCGATCTGACCGCCATCACCGCTGTAGACAAAACCGAATGAATGCGCAATCTGATTGTTGACGGCAGCCTGGCGCTTAATCTGCTCAAGCTTATCCATAAGGTTATCTGTTGTGCCATTTCCATCACTGTGGACACTCACACCGACAACACCAATCGTATCATCTGGCTGCAACGTCACGGGAATCGACTTATACAGCAGAAACCCAGCCACAATCAAAAGCAAAAACAGGATAACAATCCAGAATCTGACTTCAAGAATGAAATTCAACACCCTTCGATACCAGACTGCCATATGATCGAAAATGCCAGCCACCCACTTCTCATAACGGCTGGGTTTTGCCGAGCCTAACATATGTGCACACATCGTCGGTGATAGACTCAAAGCGACAAATCCAGATATCAAAACCGCTGCCGCCAGTGTGAAGGCAAATTCCTTAAAAAAAACCGCCATTTTATCATTCATAAAGGCAATCGGCAGGTAAACCGCCGCTAAAGTTACCGTCATGCCAATGATAGCAAAACCAATTTCTCTGCTGCCAGCAATCGCCGCATCGAAAGCAGGAAGACCTCTTTGCATATAACGATAACAGTTCTCAAGCACGACAATGGCATCATCAACCACAAGACCAACTGCCAAAACCAGTGCCAGCAATGTCATCATATTGATACTGAATCCAAGCGGCCAGATAATCACAAATACACTGACCAGACACACCGGTATGGTCATAATTGGCACCAATGCCGCACGAACACGCCCAAGAAACATAAGCGAGATCAAAGCAACCAGAATAACTGCCTCGATAATGGTTTTAATCACCTCATACAATGAGGCCTTAAGTGAATCGGCGATGTTGAGCAACACCGAAGCCTTCATGCCCGGTGGCAGAGAATTCTGCAATACCTTTATCGTGTCAACGACTTTATTGGCTACGGCAATCGGATTGGCATCTGTGGTCTGTGATACCGCAACGACAACACCAGGTTTGCCATCTACCATCGATATTGATGGATTGGCAAAATTGACGCTCTCAAGGGCGATGGTGGCTACCTGTTTTAAATAGATCAAACGCCCCCCTTTTTTGGCAATAATCAGATTGTTAAACTTCTCCAGATTATCGAGTGAGGTATTAATGTTAACCGTATAGGTACTGTCTTTGGTAAAAATTTGTCCGGCCGAAGCGTTGCTGTTGAATTTATTAAGCTTGGCAATCACATCCTGAGGCGTCAGTTTAAGCGTCGCCAATGCTTCCGGTTTAAGCTCGATTCTCAACGCCAATCCTTCAGAAAACAAATCAACCTGACCAACACCTGGAATCTGAGAGAGTTGCTTGACAATCGTGTCATTAAGATAAGAGGACAAGGCTTCGTTGCTCAGACTGTCATCAGAAAAACCAATAAACACCAACTGCCCATCACCGCCACGCTGTCGAATTTTTGGCGTATCGGCATTTTGCGGCAATGATACCGAAGCAATAGCTCTTAGAACCTGAGATTGTGCGGTTAAAAACTTCTCCTGGCTGATATTGCCAAAATTCAGCTTGATTTGGCTCTGTCCCTGGGTTGAGCTGGCCTCAACGTAACTGAGGTTTTCGATGCCTGACAAGGCCGATGTCAGCTTCTGTGTAATATCCTTTTGCACAACCTCGGCACTGGCACCCGAATAATTGGTCACGATCATAAGCCTGGGCTTAAATACCGTCGGTTCAAATTGAAAATTCACAAAGCTTAGACTCATCAGCCCGCATAACACCAAGATGGCATTTAAGACAAAGGATAAAACCGGTCGCTTTATGCAGATTTCAGAAAGCTTCATGGCGCCTCTACCTTAACGCGCAAGCCATCAGACAAACTCGAGTTTGTCGAGATAATAACAGGCTCACCGATTTCAAGACCCGATACAATTCCCATATAGCCATCATAGAGTCCCGAGACTTCCACCGGCGTCATCTTAGCCGTATAGACAGCTTTATCGCTTGAGCTGTCAGTGTTTAAAATGGTGCGATAAACCACAAAACCACCGCTTTGTGTATGAATGGCCGACTCTGGAACCGCCAACTCTGGATTAAACGCTTTTAATACCTGAGTGACATTGACACTCATCCCTGGTGACAGTAAATCATCGTTATTATCAAAATAAGCACGAACAGAAAATGTTAGATTATCGCTCGAGACATCTGGTGAGATATAATCCACTATCGCCTTAAACGTTCTACCTGGCCAGGCATCGGAATAAAATTCAGTCGTCTGACCGGTCTTAAGCTCACTGGCATATTTTTCGGACAAAGCATACTCCACTTGCAAATTCTGTTTATTGACGATACTCACAATCGCATCTCCCTCAGATACATAACTGCCAACTGCCAGCTGCGTCATGCTCAACACGCCATCAAACGGTGCTCGAATTTCGGTGTTTGATAGCTGATACTGCGCGATATCAAGCTCTGCCTTTGATTGTAAATACTGGCTTTGTGCATTATCCAACGCCTCTTTTGATACGGCCTTACTGTCATTATAAAGCCGGCTCATCCGCTCATACTGCTGTTTCGCTTTTTGAAATGCCGCCTCTGATGAGGCAAGGTCGGCCTGCTGTTGCGTATTCTCAAGCAATAAAAGCACATCCCCTTTTTTCACAAGCTGACCACTCTTAAAATTAATCTTATCTACGATGCCTGAGACCTGAGACATGATCACCACCGATTGAGGCGCAACAAGCTCACCAATGCTGTTGGCAACAACCGGCATATTGTGATGATCGACTCGCTCCACCTGCACTGATGTTGGCGCGATATCAAATGCAATCTTAGCGCCACTTCGGTTACTGATATAAAGCCATATTCCAATCAGTACCACCAAAAAACCGGTAATAATGGCAAACACAATATGACGCCGCATAGGCCTTTTTGAGATTTTTTCCTGCATGTCCGTCCTATTTCTCTTTAAATTTTCATTATTTTCAATCTCATCAACCATTATCGAGCTATCTATCACAATGGGTGTCATGACAACGGATACATCATAAGATAAGCATCATCACCATTTAGATAAAAGCCCTGCTTCTGCCCTACAGATTTAAATCCCAATGACACATACAAGGCGATGGCTTTATCATTGTATAGTCTGTTACCGTCATTAGATTATCAGTCGGGTAGTAAGGCATCCAATCCTTTGTATCATCAACGAGTATAAGAAGTTGTTTCATGTTTATCCGTGTACAACAGGCATATCATAAATGGTAATCCAAGTCAGGATAACATGCCAGCGCTAAATAGATGGGCGATGCTAAATTTAGCTAAGCTGAAGGACCGATGGCGCTGATATCCTCAATGGTGCGCCGATTCTTATCCTTTGACTTTTCGGTTTTTTTCCTGCTGATCGCATCATCAAGCTTTGCTTTGGTCGTCTCCATCCAGCTCACCACATTAAGATAACAGGGCACAAGCCTTGAATTTTGCCAGGCATCAAGCTTATGAACCTTGATATTAGCATTTAACAAGCCCACGACCAGACTCAAGACCAACGTGCATTTTAGAAGACCAAAAACAAATCCAAGCATGCGGTTGACAAAAGACAAGCCCTCATTTTTATGAAGCAGAAGCGCCATTAGCAGAACGACACGACCAACAAACCAGGTGATAAGAATAATAGCGATAAAGGCAGACCAAAAGGCGACCTCTGGGGTTTCGATCCACTGCTTTAGAAAATCAGCCAGATCCAACGTAAAAAAATAAGCCAGGATAACGGCGACAAGCCAGACCAACAGTGAAAATAACTCGCGGATAAAGCCTTTAATCACGCCTCTTAACCCAAGTTGGTAAGTTGAAATCTTAGAAGTCAGCAACCATAAGGGCTTAA
>JBMSHD010000059.1:0-13755 GCA_049416425.1 Francisellaceae bacterium
TGGTTCAACGCCATTGTACAAGGTTTTCAATTTTTTGGGGAGTTTTCAGTATAATCATTACCTGATATTTTAATAAACCCTTTGGGACTCATAGCAACACTCTCCTTTGATCATTTTGTTTTCAAGTGATATTTTTTTTATCGTCACAAGCAAAATTATATTATCCACCTTATTCTATGGCTATCCGTAAAAAACACGTAATTTGTGAAAGACATTCCACTTAACCAATTCTACAATTACCATGAATACGGTTAAACGATTCGATATCTGGAGTCAACAACCGGCATATGAAGCCCTTGAATTTATTTTTAATAGTTAATATAATATCTATTATAAGACAATTTATTAGATAGAATCTATAATGATATCAATAACTATGAAGTCACCATATAAAATAAGGCAAGAGATCGCAAATAAAGCCAAAGACCGACGTTTGAGTCTGAACTTGACTCAAAAAACATTATCTGAAAAATCAGGGGTTAGCTATGGTACTTTGAAGAAATTTGAGCATAGCGGACAAATTTCATTGTCTTCATTGCTTAAAATTGCTTTAGTTTTAGATGAGCTTGAAAATTTTGAACATCTTTTTGTCAAGAATACAGAAGCGTTACCATCATCCATTGATGAATTGCTTGCCATCAAACCCAGAAAAAGAGGGCGCAAATGAGATTTGATCCAGTAAAAATCGTCCGTGTTTACTATAAACCGCTGAACGAGAAAATCCTTGTTGGACGTCTTGTATTACAAAATCGGAAAATTCTGTTTGAATATGATTTTGATTTCATGAATAGGAGAATTCACTTATCCCCTTTTAAACTCCCTATTTAAAATAGGTATCAATTTTTCACAATGCATTAACAAATTAACACCAATATGGTAAGTTTATCAACAAATATCTCAAAACGATAAAATATTGGCTATGAGTACACATGGTAAATCTCCCTCGGGTAAAAAGAAAACAGAACATATACCAGAACATTTTTTAGAGCTTGGCTCGAAATTAACTCCATTTATCACTCCGCTTTTTCAAAAAACAGGCCTAAGCACACTAGTCTATCAGCGCAAATACGCCGATGGCAGCGAGATAAGGCTATCGAATCGCATCGACTGGCTGGAGTATTATTATGCCAATCGGCTGTATGTTGGCAGCTTGTTTGAAAAACCGATCAGTGACTATAGACAGGAATTTGTGCTATGGCAGGCCATCGCCGATAAACACAGGGTTATCGCCCTGGCAAAGGCCCATGATATCGACCATGGTCTGACCTATATCAATCCCCGAAAGGACTATGTCGAGCAGTTTTTCATGGGTGGCCCCAATGACAAACCCGAGACGATCAATCGCGTCATCAATAATCTGACCTTTATCGATGAATTTAGCTGCCGTTTTGTCTGTCATGCCGAGACGCTTATTAAGGAAGCCGAGAGCCGGCGCATTTATTTGCATCAAAAGGACAATAAACCAACCGATACTCTGGAGAAACTCTCAAGGCGTGAGATTGATATCGCCCGGATTTTACTTCTTGGCGCCAGTGCCAAGGAAATTGGTTTGCGACTTCATATCTCTTATCGCACCGTTGAGAGCCATATCAACAACCTCAAGCAAAAACTACATTGCAAAAGACGATCCGAACTGATTCAATGTCTCTATATGCTAGGCATAAGACCGTGAGGTTGCCATTATAGGAAAAATGCCTCACATTGAATGCGCCTAAAATAACGGAATACTACAACCTATAAATTTAAAGGACAGCAATATGAATCAAAAAAAATCCAAACCCACCGTCTTGATTACCGGCGCCAGCTCAGGCTTTGGCCGCGCCATGGCGATTAAATATCACCAAAATGGCCATCGGCTGGTATTGACGGCTCGCCGTTTCGAACGACTTGAGCAGTTAAAGACCGAGCTTGGCGATGATCCTGCTATTTATATCGCCAGAGTCGATGTCAGTGATAAGGCCTCCATCGATACCTTTATCGCTGCATTACCTGTGGATTTCAAAAATATCGGTATTTTAATCAATAATGCCGGTTTAGCGCTTGGGGTATCCGATTTTGCCAACAGCGATGAGCGTGATTTTGACACCATGATCGATACCAATATCAAGGGGCTTATCTATATGAGCAAACGCGTGCTGCCGCTGATGTTAGCTCATCGATCAGGGCACATCGTCAACATCGGCTCCATCGCCGCCAGCTGGCCTTATCCCGGTGGCAATGTCTACTGCACCTCAAAGGCCTTTGTCCAGCAGTTTTCAAGAACACTTCGCTGTGATTTGGTCGGCAAAAATATTCGCGTCAGCAATATTGAACCAGGACTCGCTGAAACTGAATTTTCGGTGGTTCGTTTTAAAGGCGATGAAACTAAGGCGAAAAAACTCTACGCCGATCGCGCCCCCTTGATTGCTGAAGATATTGCCGAGATTGTCTATTTCACCACCTCGCTGCCGGGGCATGTCAATATCAACAATATTGAAGTCATGCCAACTTGTCAGAGTTGGGCCGCATTTCATATTGAATAATCATATCCTACATGACGCATTTGCCGTCAAATTCCTGCCTTTGAGAGCAGCTGTAACGCCTCAATAATCATCTCTATACTAATTCCCAGCAACAACAGTCCCATCACCTTGCTGATAATTTCAATTTTGGCCTGCCCCAATGAGCTGGCAATTTTAGGCACCAATAAAAAGAAAATAAAAATAATACTTACCACGATAAGACAGGTAACCGAGGCGACAACCTTATGCATCACATCCGGAAAATAATGGCGAGAATGCGAGATGGTCGTGACAATAGCGCCGGGCCCCGCCACGATAGGAATCGCCAAAGGAACGATGGCAATACTATTGGATCCCGCACTTGCAGTGCCATCATCGGTCTTATGCGACTCAGGCAGATAACCTAAAATTCTCAAGGCAATAAGCCCGATGACAAGCCCGCCAGCAATCCGAAAGGCCGTGATTGAAATACCAAAGAAATTAAGCAATGCCGCCCCAACCCAGATAGACAAAATCAGAATACAGAAAACAGCAATACACATCTTAAAGGCCACCTTGCTGTTTTGTTTCGCATCGATCCCTGCCGTGACGCCGAGATAGATGGCGATATTACCAAAAGGGTTTAAGATGGTAAAAAGGGAGACGACAAAGGTCGCCAGCGCTTCATATTCTGTCATAACATACAGTCTCCTTATCGAAGGTTTATCTAAAAATGTAGTTGATTTCTACTACTTTTCCATTACTCAATGGCAATTTATACCACACAGCTTTTTTTGGCAAAGATCGTCAATGTGCCATCAAAATTATTATATACACCCTGAGCCATTAACTGAGGCGAGCCATAGCTTAATATAAGCTTGTGCCAATCTTTTGGATCTGACCATGGCAGTGTCACTGGAATACGACTTTTAAATAGCTTGGACTTACTTGATGCAACATTAATGTCTTGATCAGATGTTATTAACACATCACCCGCTGCCTTGCAAGAAACCAAGCGATTTTCAATGGCTTTTGAAAAATGAATCGTTGTGCTATAACCACAAATATATTGGCTGCCACCGATTGGATTTGGACAATAAATATAATCCCAAGATCCACCATACAATGAAAATGTCTGGCTGCCGATATAGACATAATCACTCGGCGGTTGTATATCACCGTTATCATCATGCTTTTTCTTCAGGACTTCTTTAATCGATCTGCCTCCAACCGCAGATAGTCGGATATCACTGACGCGATTGATATGCTCACCAAAGTCAACGCTCCCTGATCTATCGGCCAACTGAAGTCTGGCATCGCCATCTGCCGCTAATGTTAGTGCATCATTGCCGCTTAAATTTAGCTGATTGCCTGCCTTGAGACTCAACTGATGTGAGTCACTGTGGAAATTAACCGCCCCCGTTGTAGCGGCAATACTATCTGAGGCGGATATCTGTAAATCAGAGGTTTTCGTCGTTGAGAAATTTATGTCTTCATCGGTTAACAATGAAATAGAATCCGGCGTTAATTGTAGCTGATTGTTGCTTTTTTGACTCGACAGCGAAACCGCTTCATTACTATTGAGGCTAAGACGATCGGCATCCATACTAACTGAATCGCTATGATCGGCATTTTCAATAGCAAGTTGTCTTGCCGTGATAGCAAGCTTGCCATTTGGGTTTGAATTTGTAATCATCGCCGTTTGATCATTATTAAAATGCATGGCCGACACATTGGTTATTTGTCTATTTTCTTGAGCCTGATTAAGATCAAATTGAATAGCTCCCTGCATCTGATTTTTGCCATCAATACGCAACCATTGCCCGGATGGCGTCACTATTTTATCCGTCACGGTCAACTCCACACTGAAACCACCACTGTGCTCAATGCTGGATTGATTGTCAGATTTGTGTAGATAACGCATGGTATTGACAATCCCTGGCGAGAAATCAACCAGCACTTGATAATTTTTATCATTAATCGTCAGCATATAATTGGTTTTAAAACGTTGTTTTAGCACTTGATAAACCGAAGCTGCCGTTATTGCCGAAGGCATTTTTTTATTATCAGTGGCATAAAAATCACCAAAATAAACCATCGCCTTAAAAATAGCATTATCCTCAGCGCTTCCTGGTAAATAGACGATTTTAATACCATCCTGTAACAGCTTTGGCGCCAGTTTAAAATCACAAGGCAAATAAGCATTAGCGCCATTGTTGCCACAACTTTTATCAGATAGCCATGAGATGCCGTCTTGGCTCTGCTGTTGAGTTATCGCATTCTCGATGCCATATAACGCAATCGCATTTAATACCATTGCCGCCTGATTTCCAGCACTGTAGAAATGTGATTTATCTTGCTGCTGTTTTCTGGCGGTAAAGGCATAGATAACAACCGAGCTTAATAGAAGCAGTGCAATCAGCACATAAAATAAACTAAAGCCTTTGAGCGATTTTTTACATTTCATTATTTTTCACCTGTATAACAAAAGAATATGACATCACCATGCGTTAAATAGGCATTATCGGATGACTCTACATTGGCTGATAAAGTCAGTGTCTTACTGAGAATATCGATCTTAAGCCCACTGAAATGATAGGCCGTACTGTCTCCCTGGTGAAATTCTAACTTCGACTGCACCACCAGATTATTGGCATCACATTTTGCCAGATAATTGGCAATGTTGGCTTTCGCTATAAACAAACCATCATGATATGAGGTAATAAAATCGCTGTAGTTGATGGATCCCAACTTATTAAAATAGTATTGCTGATAGTGATCCAGCACATAATTCAAAACGCTATCGCTCATTTTGCCCTCGGTAAATTCACAATGCTGAAGATCACGCAAACAGATGTCATTGATATCAAGATGTTGATTGAATTGAACCTGTCCCTGAAATTGGATATTCCCAGACAGCGCAATTTGTTTATCGGAGGTCAACTGTTTTGTCGCAAGCTTAATGTTTTTACCCGCCGATAAATGCACATCACTGGCACTTTCAAGCGAAATAGCATTAGAGGCAATCAGATTAATCTTATCGGCATTAAGCTCAACATGATCAGCCTTGGCAGCAATACCAGACTCAGACATCTGATACTGACCGTTTCCCGTTGATAGCGTCAATTGATGTTCAGCCTTTGCCGTAATGCCGTTATTGACTGCCAAACCAGCACTATCGCCACCTATCACAATATGATCGGCCTGTATGCTCATATCGCCTTTATTGCTGATAATAGTAGTATCGCGATTATCCATTATCAGCCCCGATACATTGTTAATCTGCCTATTTTGATCACGCACCCCGTCATCAAAACTGATGTTACCTTTCATCGTCGTATCACCTGAAAGACTAAACCAGTTTGTATGATCTGAAGACCCTCCCATCTGCAAGGTTGGAAAGAGTAGATCCATTTTGATCCCTGCTTGTTTATTTGCTAACGGTTCAATACTATAAGTGGCAATACCCGAGTGATGATGACTGATATCACCCTTGAGGCTTTTTAAAGCATCAATCAATTCTGTTGCTTTCGCCTTCGAGTTATCCCCCGATTGATTAGTAATAGAGCCGGTGGTAATCACAATCTCCAGAGGATTAATATGGACAATGCTCAGCATCAGTTGCTTTTGATCAAGATTGTGAGCACTGATCCTAAATCCACAGGGCAGATAATCGTTATCGGCGCTACCGCCACACGATTTGGATTTTAGCCAGTTTATGCCTGTAAATTGCTGTCCTACCGCTAACTCATCGATATTATCTGCAAGGGATTGGTGCACCGCTTTTACATAACGGTCAATCTGTATAGCCGCTTGATCGACATGCTTGCTATCCTGCCAACGATCAATGGCAACAATCACAAGAATAATGACAGGAACTAAAACGACAAGCACAATCATAAGCTCTATAAGGCTGAAGCCTTTTTGTAAACGGGAGCAAATCATGATTGGACTCCTTGGCAGTAGACATCTAGTGTTCCCGTCAACCTAATATCAACAGGCTTACCAGCCATAACTTGTAAACTAATATAATTTGTATAATCAGAAGAATTAAAAAATAACAATCTATCATCTGATAATTGTATGATTAAGGCAGAATCGCCTGAGTCATCAGCTGTGCTGACAAGCTGTCCCTTTACATGATCAATGGCATAGTTCTTATAAAGAATAACGTGAACGTCGTGGACTTTCGCATAGTCCTGGTTATCGGAACACTGCTTTGGCAGATGAAGCATCACAATGGCAGCCGCTTCAACACAGAGACTTTTCTCATACTTGGTACACGACAGTGAATTGAGTTTTTCATTGATGGGAATCGTTTCCAATTTTACATAGTTTGGCTGCCCACCATTTCTGATGGCATTGGTTATGGTTGTACCTAAACTATCAACCATCACATCATCGGCAACAACATTGCTAATTCCGGCAATTTTGCTATTCTCACCCACGGCAATATTGCCTTTTTTCTGAGTGAGATTGATGTTTTGTGCATCCAGTGTGATGGTTGCCGCTTTAAAATCAAGCGCATTATCATTGCCAAAATCAGTCTCGAGTGACTGAGAGAAATCGATATCACCATCGGCATGCAATTGCAAACCTCCCTGGCTATTTAGCACGATATCATGGCTACTCGTTGCATTTAAAGTTACCGCATTGAGCTTTAATTTTGACTGATCTTTATCATCGTTTAGCACAATCGCTGAATCTCCAGATTTCAACTCAAGCGCCTTATTATGCGCCATCGTGATCTCATTTGTCTTTTTATCAATGGCTAATGTTCCGGCTCCCTCATCTGCATTTAAAAGAATACCTTTTGCCGCATCGACAGACAGATCTTTCTGCTTTGATGTCTTATCAAAATCAATCGTGGTGCTATTACCCGCCATTTCAATCCTTGAACTGCCTCTAATTGCCCGTTTATCCGCATCTGTATCGGTTGAAAAATTCAGATTTCCCTCCATCTGATTGCTGCCATTATTATGCAGATAGATATCCTGATCAGGCATTATGGTAGCCCCTTTTGTTAAAATCAGATGAATTTGAAAACTGGCATTATTGGCATCAAATACAAAGCTCTTAGCACTAAAATGATTTCGGCTATCAAAGCGACTAAGGTCGGCTTTTATTTGTGTAAAGACCTCTGAAGCCGTTAGCTGATCAAAGCCGGCTTTTGACGCTTTTTTATCTTTGAAAGGTCCAACCTTTATGTCCAGTAAAATACGAGCATTTTTATCCAGCGGTTTGATAATCAGGGTTATTGGCTGCATACTAATGCCTTGATCAAAACTAAAATCACACGGCAGATAGGCCATATCCGCACTACCTTCATGGTCAGGGCATGTATTTGCTTTAAGCCAACTGAGATCATCTGAGGTTTTAATAAGCTCATCAGAGGTAGCCAGATCACCTTTTGCCACTCTCAATTCAACGGCTTGCGTAAACTCGGCTATTTGTGTCGATATTGTGCTAATCTGATCCTCTTTCCTGCCACTTTGATAAAATGCATAGGCTGCAACCACAATACCCGCCAATAACAACAAGGCAAACATAAGCTCAAGCAAAGCAAAAGCCTTGTATTTTTGTCTATCTGTTATCATTCTACCTTTATGTCTGTGCATCATTTACTTCATTTCTGAATATAATATGACCACATAATACGGTATTTATACTATTAATAAAGTGATCAGGCTACGATATAAAAAGATGAAATACTGAAAATATATTATATCACCAAAACTTTGGTTGAAAGAAAACGATAAATGAACCTTTGCATTATAGACACTAACAGTAAGTTGGGAATAAAAAAATTCACTCTTTTAGCGTTATTCGTAGACCCCCTCCCTGCCTCCCCCTTAACACAAGAGGGAGGAGACAAACATTCCCTCCCCTTGGGATCAAGGGTGAAACGGATCACGAGCCGCGTTTAAGCGGTGAGCCGTTGAACGACATTTTCCACGGATAGGAAAATGGCTGGGTTTTGTGAGAAATACAGGGAGTATTTCGATAAAACGGTTAGGTGGGGTTGGGTAAACTATCTTTTCAACGAATAATGCGTAAAGAGCCAAAAAATTCACTCCAATCGCTGCGGGCAATAATACACCATTAAAAAATGAAAGACACCCATCACTCCGTGAGCGATAATATAAATCTCAATCAAAAGGGTGAGGCTTTTGTGCAATGACTTAAGCTCATGAGCGGCGGGCGCATTCATCCACCAGGCAATAAACCATAAAGCCCCAGATAAAATCACCAGAATTAAAGCCCCTAATCCTAATCCTTGAACAGATGTCGCCATACCATAAGGATTAGCATGGGGCAGCTTTAATCTCATCAGCGTTTTTACATCTTGTCTAAGCTGGGAGAAATCAAGAAATAAATAGGGATAATAATGTTTTACGCCTTTTTTGGCAAAACAAATCGCGACAAACACCAGAAAAATTGAAAGGGTGATAAAACCGATGGTAATATGAAACCAATCTGCAAAATCTAAAACTGGCTTTGGATAATGAACATGCATGAAGTTGCTATCGATGATTTGAATGACAATCAGTATCGCCATTGTGATATGAATAAGGCGCAATCTTCCACCTTGCACTTTTCCAAGATAATGCCAAAAATCAAGGGAGATTTTTTTCAACCAAATCATAAGCGGCTTCCTTTGATTCTATGCAAAAGTCTCAATGCAATTGCGCTTCAATCGAGCTCATCAAAGAGTCTGATTTACCCTTATCACCCAATAGACCATAACGAATTTTAATGGTAGAGGCATTGCTGGTGAGTTTATCAATGGTAATACTGACTTTAGTAGGACTGTCAGTCATGCCACTGTCGAGCTTAGTCTCAGCCTCAATCGAGGCGCTTTCGCCGCCAAGCTTCTTCGATGTGATTACATAGTTTTCATTTAATGCAGACAATGAGGCATTATAGACCTCATCAAGCGAATAGCTTAGGTTTTTCTTATAGGTGCCATCGATGAAATAAACGGCGCCAGCACCGGCACCAGCGGCAACTAACGCGACGCAACCCGTCCCTGCCAGTACCGACACTGAAATTAAGACGGCAATCAAATATTTTTTCATATATGCTCCTTGATTTTATTTTATAACTTTAAGTTTGGACAATATTAGCCATTAATTCCATTCTTAATCCAGTAAATCTAAAGCGGCAAGTCACTTGTGAAGACAGGTTCTTGGCATGCTCTCCCAGCACGGATTCAAGAGCCTGTTGAAAATGATGTCTCTGGCACAGTTACCACCATTTGAGTAGACGTTCCGGCAATGATTTCCACTTACGTTGGCAGCGACAATATGTCCAGCTCACTACCAAAAATCATGCCAAAGGTTTTTGATGTTGAATAATAGGGGACATCCCAGGCCCAGGTTGTGTTGCCTGTTGTAATATTATAAATCTTTAGATACGATGCAGCATTAAGCCCACCTCTATAATATGAATATGATTTATCAACCATGTAAATCTCTTCTCCATCATCTGAGAGGATAAAATCAAATTCTGCGCTGCTGCCTACATTTGAATTGACAGAGTCAGGCAAAGTTTCCCAGACTTTTGTTGCAGGATAAAAGCGATAAAGGACATAACCACCATTATTGCTCTTTAGCTCCACATAAAATAAATCATTGTTCTTATCGTAGACAACCTTGTGCGCACTCACCATATTAGCGGGCAAATCATAACTTTCTACCACATTTTCGAAATAGACTTTCACGAATTTATAATTCTTATTGGCACTATTTTTATAATTACCACTGACAAAAAGATAGCCATTCTTGTCTACGGCCATAGAAATTGGTATTTCGATGAAACCAAACACTGGCGAATACCAGCTGGCATTATTACCATTAAAAACCGCCAAATAATTATGATAAAATTTACCGCTACCAATATAGCTACTATCATAACTAACGTAGTGCAAACCATCATATCTCCCCATAGAGACGACATCTTTGAGAAGCAATCTTTTAGCATCGGCATCTTCACCGGAACCCAGACCGATTGAGCCATAGCCTTTGCGATAACGATGCGTTCCAAAATTCTTATCTGTTGTGCTATAGGGAAAGGTTAAATAAATATCACCTTGACTATCAACACTAACATTAGACACAGGAGCGTTCCATGAACCAAAAATATGGGCAATTGATTCATAGCCATATTTTGTCGATACCGTCTCATAACTTTGACCTGAGGTTCCTAAATTGGTGAAGCTACCACCGACAACCTGATCGCCTTTCCCATTTTGGGCAATATCCTGTATATAGTTAATGCTGCTTGATACCCCATTTACGACAGAACTATCCGCAAAATAAGAGGCATGAAGGGTACCATCATATTTCACCAGTGTATGCGTGATGCTGCCACTATTATTTCCAACACCGGCAATCTCATACGGAAACTTACCTACAACATAAAGATAACCTTTCGCGGATAAATTATAGTTAAACTTGCTCTGATTCAAATCTTTAATCGATAATATCGTACTACTGGTTTCTCCAGCGGATAACTTGCCTTTGAAGCGAATATAAATATAACGTGTCTGCAATGGTTCTAGCGCTACCGGAGAAGTTATCGCCTCACCTTTTTGATAAAGACTATTTGGGCAATCATCTGCATTACACCACGAACCAAGATCTGTTGTTCCATTTGTACCGTTATAGACCTCAAAATCACTTGACATAGACAGCGTAATTGAAGCCGGTGCGGTTCCTGCATTATTGATGCCAATCGATCGGACATTAAAATGATTCACGCCTGAGCTCCAATTGATATAACTCTGTAGTAGTGCAGAACCTGCTTTAATCGTATAACTTCGCTCTGTTTTTAAGTTGCTGTTGTTATTATCGCTAATTTTAACGCTCAACGTATAACTTCCAGTCGTTGATAATACGCTATTATTTACCATAAGCTCACAACTGGCATTAAGAGCAATACTATCCATCGTCAAACAACTGCTGCTTGAGCTGATCGCTGTCGACACAACATTACCATTAGGATCAGATAACACATAGTCGCTTGTCTTATGCGAAGGACGATAAGCAAATGGTCCATTATTTTTCAAGACAATACGACTGTAATCACTCGTGCCTGGATAAAACATATTGCTATCTGTCCTTACAATATCAACTCTGGCAATATTGACCGCCGCGACCTGTTGGTCATAAGCGGCACCCTTATCATCTATTAAGCTGATGCCAATCCCTTGGTCTGCTGTATTGATATTGTAAGCATTACTGGCGACATTGAGCATAAAATCCTGTTTCCCAGTTATCACATCGCCTATCTTGGGTGAGTTTGTACTGTCTAAACTCACACCTGTCGGCAAATTCGATACATCGACCGACTTTAATGTTGCCGAAGCCTCACCCATATCAATCGATATCTTTTCCACCCCTGGGCTGGTGATTGAAATGCCACTGGTAGATAACAGTGGCTGTGAGGTAAATATCGCTGGATACACTACGCTTAAATTTGCCGCCTGATAGCCAATAAGATGTGTTGAGCTGTTATTTTCAAGATCCACAACATGATCTCTCAACCATTTATCCGCTGCCGCAGATGCCTCCATCTCGACAGTAATTGTTGTTCTACCTGACGCTAATGATGCGATTTTTAGCGCCTCTTTATTAAGAATAAATGACTGAAGCTCATCATCGACAACAAAACGAAAATTATTTTTCGCATCGTTATCATTATTGATCACGGTAATGGTTGAGCTATGCCCTGCACGCAATGATATATTCTGCTCAACAATATTCACATCGGCCACAATGGAATCTTTAATTTCGGTAGTTATCGGCACACTAATTGCTCGTGCTTGATTATTAACCGTTGTATTTACGGTGATAGTATCGCTAAAAGACCCGCTTTGCTGTGATGGCTTAAGATCATAGATAAGCCGACATTGACTGTTGGCATCCAACATACCACCAATCTTACACGTCGAGGAGTTCAATACCAACTCTGTCGTGTTGCTGATACTATCGACCGCTACAGCGCTATCATTATTATTATAGAAAGCAAGCTCTAGAGTTGCCGTTTCACCAGCCACCATAGCCTTGGGGACATCACGCACAAAACTAAGCGCCACTTTATCATCTTTAATTTCGATTGGTGCCTGCGTGGAGGTTTTAAGATTATTTTTGGCTTGTACATCCATATTTATAATGCTATCTGCACTTTCAGGCAATAAATTAAAGCTTAATACACAGCTGTCATTGGGTGTTACAGCTATGCCATCGGTACAGGTACTTTGTGCCAAATTAAGACTCACACCTTCAGGCAATGTGTCAATATAATCATTTTGGTCACTAGAGCTTGACCAATCAAACTCACCTCGATTCGTCAGCGTAACCGAAACAAAATCATCACTATGATCAGGAATAAAGAACATCAAAGGTGTAATACTTAAATCAGCGCCAGTTATGGAATTATCAACCGATATTTTTTGCTGTATTACATGCATTAAACCGCCTTGACTTCTGTAGTTTATTTTTAACCAACCCTGTCCTGAGGCATGACTGTTAACGGTCAGTGGTAAATGAATCTCACCATTTGCCGCTATTTCTAAAACACCTTTCGACATATAAGAAACACCTTGCAACGCCTCTTCTCCACTATCAGAGTACAACTCAACACGATCTAATTGAATAAGTTGTGCCTCATTATTTTTGACCAAAATACTGGGATTCGTCGTGGTGTTTATGATGGTATTATCAAAGGTTAATGCATTATTATAAAAGGCAATATCAGGATTTAATGCTTTGAAGTTAGCTGACTTCACCGATAACACATTACCATCTGTTTTATTTTTTTCTAATGCATCATAGTTCGCCTGAATGCTCTCGATCGCTGCTTGATCACTATTTACGCTAAAGCTAAACACATGACTTTGACCCGGTTTTAATGCCGTTACTGTTAGATTCTCCGGCAAAGTTGAAATCGTTGCCAACCAGGGTGCAACAATCAGTTTCAAATTATTGACATAGTTGGGTGAATTATTTTTAATCTTTACGGATGTCACAGAGCCTGGCGATAAGCTGACCGCTTCCGATAGTTCTAATGATAAAAGTGATGTGTCTGTCGGCTCCATAACTTCAATATTTATGGGCTGCACAACAGCCGCTACTTCATCTGAACTAACGCTAATAACATCACCACTTAACATACCAGACTGCGTTGGTGTCAACAAAAGCTCAACATTACAAATTTCGCTGGGTGCCTCGGGCCTCATAATAGATTTTGTATATCCATATACAAAATCGAA
>JBMSHD010000060.1:0-13679 GCA_049416425.1 Francisellaceae bacterium
TATGGCTTGAGTTTGTGGCAGGGAGAATGGACAGTGACGAGGTCTCGACCCAAATTGCGCAACGTTATCAAAAAATAATTCAATTATGGGAGGTGTCACATGCAAAAACAAAACAGCCCGCTTATTAAACATCGGTCGGCTTATGATTACGGCTATAATGCGATCGTGGATGCCAGTTGGCAGACGGCGATGAATTTCGGTGTCTTGAGGCTTAAGCAGGGACAGATTTATGAAATAGGCTCCGGTTTAGAGCGGGCTTTTTTGCTGATGAGTGGGCATGTGATTTTTTCGGTTGATCGGCTGGAATACGATGCTTTTCGCAGCAGCTATTTCAATGAAAATCCGATGGTTCTGCATTTAAGCGCTGTTGATTCGGCGGTGATTAGGGCGAAAACCGATTGTGAGCTTATGGTGATGGAGACCGAAAATGATAGACGTTTTTCGCCTTTAGTGTTTGATCAGACCAATATGCTGGAATCCGAAAGACGAGGCAAAGGGCTCTTGGATGATGTCTCCTATCGCATTGTGCGAACCGTATTTGATAAGCGCAACCGTCCGGAGTCAAATTTAGTCGTCGGTGAGATTATTACCTTTTCGGGGCATTGGTCGAGCTGTCCACCTCATTATCATCGACAGCCTGAGATTTATTACTATCGTTTCTCGGAGCCGCAAGGCTTTGGTATCGGTGAGGATGGTGAAGACATCAAACGCATTGAGCATAATGACACCATGGTTATCGTTGACGAAAAAACCCATGCACACAGTACAGCGCCTGGTTATGCGCTTTACACCTTATGGTTTATCCGCCATCTTCCCGATGACCCCTATCATATGCCAAGCTTTAAATTCGAACACGATTGGACGCGTCATCTGGAAGCCAACCGGCGAGTATGGCGTCCTTTGGAGGATATAAAATGACAGAAACCATTCATTTGACGATGGCGCAGGCATTGGTGCGTTTTATGGCAAATCAATATATTGTTGTCAACGGCGTTGAGAAACGGTTTGTTGAGGCCGTTTTCAGTATCTTTGGGCATGGAAATGTCACGGGTATCGGTGAGGCGCTAGAGTATGACAATCACGGTATCAAGACCTATAGAGGCAATAATGAGCAGGGAATGGCACATGCCGCCATCGCCTATGCCAAGCAGCTAAATCGCACCCAGATTATTGCCTGCAGTGCATCGATTGGTCCAGGTGCGCTTAATATGGTGACCGCCGCCGGTGTTGCCACGGCAAATCGTATTCCGCTTTTGTTGTTGCCGGGCGATGTTTTTGCCGATCGCCAGCCCGATCCGGTGTTGCAACAGATCGAGCAGCCTCATGACTATACCCTGACGGCCAATGATGCGTTTAAGCCTTTGTGTAAATATTGGGATAGAATAACACGCCCTGAGATGTTGATGAGTGCGGCGATTAATGCCTTTCGAGTGTTGAGTGATCCGGCTGATACAGGTGCGGTCGTGTTGTCTTTACCGCAGGATGTGCAGTCTCAAACCTTTGATTATCCGCTGGACTTTTTTAAAAAACGGTTGTGGCATATTGATCCGGTTGCCGCCAGTGAGCGCCGTATTATCGAGGCAGTGAAACTGATTCGTGCGGCAAAAAAACCATTGATTATCGCCGGCGGTGGTGTGCATTATGCTTTTGCCTGTGATGTGCTTTCTCAGTTTTCTCTGCAGCATGGAATTGCCGTGGCCGAGACCCAAGCCGGTAAAAGTGTGCTGCCCTGGTCTCATGAGTATAATTTAGGGGGGATTGGCACCACAGGCAGTTATGCGGCGAATCAGCTGGCAAAGCAGGCGGATGTGATTATTGCCATCGGCACGCGTCTGCAGGATTTCACCACGGCATCGAAATGGCTTTATGCTCATGCCAAGATGATTCACATTAATATCAATGCTGCCGATGTGATCAAGATGGATGCCTTGGCGCTAAAAGGCGATGCACGTGAAACCTTGCTTAAATTAGCGCAAGAATTAGGCGGTTTTACCACGACAGCAGGCTATAAGCAACAGGTTGCCAAGGAAAAAGAAAGATGGCAGCTTGAGACGATGAAACGATATCAGACGCCGGTATCAGACCATAGGCTTGGACAACTGCAGGTATTGGGTTGTCTCAATGCATTTATGGGAGAGGAAGATACGGTTATTTGCGCCGCCGGAAGTCTGCCTGGGGATCTGCATCGATTCTGGCAGAGTAAAAAAACCAAGGATTATCATCTTGAATATGGTTTCTCTTGTATGGGTTATGAGGTCGCCGCCGGCCTTGGAGTTGCATTGGCTAAAGAAAAGGAGAACAGTGGCGGGCGTGCTTATGTCATCGTTGGCGATGGCAGTTTTTTAATGCTCCACTCCGAGTTGGTCACAGCGATTGCTGAAGGGCTTAGTTTTACCATTTTGCTTTTGGATAATGGCGGATTTCAGTGTATTCATAACCTGCAGACGGCTTGCGGTAGTGAGGGTTTTGCCACCGAGCTGGTTTATCGTGACACCAAAGATCGATACGGGAAAAAGACGTTAAATATCGACTTTGCCAAATATGCGGAAGCCTTGGGTGTCAATGCCTGTCGTATCAATACGCTGGATGGGCTAAAAGAAGCGCTAAACAAGACATCCGATTATAATGGTGTGTCATTGATTGAGATTAAAGTTGAGCCTAAGAGTATGAGCCATGGCTATGAATCTTGGTGGCGTGTGGGGGTGGCACAGACTTCCAGGTCGCCTAAAGTCATGGATGCGCATCTCAAGGCGCAGGTTGAATTCGAAAAATGCAGGAAATACTGATGCAGACGATAAAAAAATTGACGAATGTTAAGCTGGCGATTGCACCGATTAATTGGAGCAATGACGATGATCCGAGTTTAGGTGGGGACATCAGTTTTGAACGCTGTATCAGCGAGATGCATAAAGCCGGCTTCAGTGGGACGGAGATTGGCCATAAATATCCTAAAGATCCGAGGGTATTGATGCAGGCACTGTCGCCATTTAAGCTTCAGGTCTCCAGCGCCTGGTTTTCAACTTTTTTTACCGAAGAGGGACGATTTAAAGAGACATGTGAGCGTTTTATGTACCATCTTTCTTTTATGAAAGCGGTGGGTGCGACAGTGATTAATGTCTGTGAATGTGGTTTTTCTATTCAGCAGAGTGACCAGGCGATATTTGGCGGGACAAAACCCCATTTTACTGAAAAACAGTGGGCATTGTTGATTCAAGGGCTTCATGAGATTGGACGCCTTGCATATGATTATGGTATGCCGTTGAGCTATCATTTTCATCTGGGGACAGGAATTCAGAACAAAGATGAGATTGACTATTTAATGCGTCATACCTCCAATACGCTTTTGGGGTTATTGATCGATACCGGGCATGCGGCGGCGGTTGGCATCGATATCAATGGTTTGATAGATGAGTACGCCGCACGCATCAACCAGGTTCATCTAAAAGATATACGCGGCGATGTGATTCAACGCATGAAAGCCGAACAAGGCAGCTTTATGCAAGCGGTGAAAGCCGGCATGTTCACCGTGCCTGGCGATGGAGATATCGATTTCGATCCTGTTTTTGACAGGCTTGCCGATATCGATTACAAGGGTTGGTTCGTGGTTGAGGCAGAACAAGATCCTCATCTTGCCAATCCGCTTGAATATGCGCATAAAGCGCGTCAGTTTATTCATCAAAAAACGGGGCTTTAACGATGAAACAACAAGTCGCCTTAATCGGTTGTGGACGTATTGGGCAGATGCATCTTACGCATCTGCAGAGCATGCCAAATGTCACGGTGAAATATATTGTTGACGATAAGGCAAAAGCCGAGGATTATCCCGGCATTTTTATTTATCGGCAAGCCTGTCTCGAGGAGGTATTAAGAGATACCTCATTGTCGGCTGTGGTGATTGCCGCCTCATCCGCTGCGCATGTTGCTTTGATTGAGAAGGCCGCCGATTATGGCAAGGCGATTTTTTGTGAGAAACCCGTCTCTTTCAAGCCGAATGAGCTCAAACATATCAAGGCGATTATTGCCAAAAGTAGCGTGATTTTTCAGGTGGGGCTAAATCGGCGTTTTGATCCTGATTTCAGGCTATTAAAGCAACGGGTAGAGGCCGGTGAGATCGGTGATATTCATATCATTAAAATCACTAATCATGATCCAAGGCGACCGGCTCTTGACTTTGTCGCCAAATCCGGTGGGCTGTTTTTTGATTTCAATATTCATGATTTTGATATGGTGCATTTTTTAAGCGATCAGCGTGTTGTCGAAGCTTATGCGCAAGGGGACGCGATGATCGAGCCGGATTTGCGCAACTATAACGATATCGATACAGCCATTATTACCTTGAAGCTTGAAAGCGGTGCACTGGTTGTTATCGATGCCTCGAGAGAGACCAACTGTGGCTATGATCAAAGGCTGGAGGTCTTTGGTTCAAAAGGCATGTTGAGAGTGGACAATTTGCAAAAGACGACGGTTTCGGCGAAATCGGCGGCGCTTAAACTGCAATATGAGCTGCCTTTATGGAGTTTTGTCGAGCGATATCATCAGTCTTATGCCCATGCCTTCGACGCTTTTTTTGCCCGGGTTGAATCTTCTCAAATAAGACAAGCTGATGTTGCTGGCATCGATGCCATCATTAAAGCTGTTGATGTTGCCAACATGGTCGATGTATCGTTTAAAAAGGGCTGTGTTGTTCACTGTCAACGACATGAGTCAGAATCGACTGTGGCATAAAAATGGTAGAAAGATCACAATAATAGAGGAGTAAACCGGTGATAAAGCGTGAAGCAGAAGCGATTTTAGATCAGACAGCCGAAAAAGAAATCTCATGGATTTCGCATCTGATTGCAGGAGAAAAAATAGTCAATGATGATCATCAAATCGACATTTATAATCCGGCAACCGCTGAGGTTGTTGGAAAGCTTGCTATGGGATCTCAGAAAGAGGTTGATCAGGCGGTGATTGCGGCGCGCAATGCCTTGGCCTCCTGGTCTCTGCTAAGCCCGCTTAAAAGAGCCCGAATATTGTTTAACTATAATGCATTGTTGAATCAGCATAAACATGAAATTGCAGCCTTGATTACCAAAGAGCATGGTAAAGTTTATGCCGATGCCTTGGGTGAGGTGCAAAGAGGAATTGAAGTCGTTGAGTTTGCCTGTGGCATTCCCGAGCTTTTAAAGAGTCAATATTCTCATCAGGTCTCAACGGATGTTGATTGTTATGCTATTCGCCAGCCTGTCGGTGTCTGTGTCGGTATTACACCTTTTAATTTTCCGGTTATGGTGCCGATGTGGATGTTTCCGATTGCCATCGCCTGTGGCAATACCTTTGTGCTTAAGCCCTCGGAAAAAGATCCCTCATCGACGATGAAGATTGTTGAGCTTATCCATGAGGCGGGTTTGCCAAAGGGAGTTGTCAATGTTGTTCATGGTGATAAAGCGGTCGTCGATGGACTCTTGCGCCACCCGGATGTCGATGCGGTAAGTTTTGTCGGTTCAACACCGGTTGCCAAATATGTCTATGAGACGGCATCGTTTTATGGGAAGCGAGTTCAAGCCTTAGGTGGCGCTAAAAACCACTGTGTTGTGATGCCTGATGCCGATATGGATGATGCTGTTGATGGGCTTATGGGAGCGGCTTTTGGTTCTGCCGGTGAGCGCTGTATGGCGATATCGGTTGCCGTAGCCGTCGGTGATAAGGTGGCAGATCAGTTAATAGAGAGGTTATCCGATAAGATAGACAGGCTTAAAGTCTCGGCCGGTGTCGATAAGGAGGCCGAAATGGGGCCCGTGATTACAAAACGGCATCAACAGAATATTGCCGAATATATCGATTCGGGAATTAAAGAGGGCGCAAAATTGATCAAAGATGGTCGCAGGCTTAAAGTTGATGGCTATGAAAACGGCTATTTTGTTGGTCCGAGCCTATTTGATCATGTCGATGAGACCATGCGTATTTACAAAGAGGAGATATTTGGACCTGTTTTGTCGGTGGTTCGTGTCGATTCTTTGGTGGAGGCGTTGGCGTTAATCAATCGCAACCCTTATGGTAATGGTTCGAGTATCTACACGGCGGATGGCAGCTCTTCACGTCTGTTTAGTTCAAAGGTGACGACCGGCATGGTCGGCGTCAATATCCCGATTCCAGTGCCGATGGCTTTTCATAGTTTTGGTGGTTGGAAAAATTCACTGTTTGGCGACACCCATGTCCATGGTAGCGAAGGCGTGCATTTCTACACGCGTCTTAAAACCATCACCACGAAGTGGGTCTCTAGAAAACAAGAGAGCCAAAATCCATTTATGATGCCGACTCTGCAGTAGGTTTTGTGGCTTTTTGCAATAAACAATAGTAGAAACCATCTCCGTTTTCATCCCCGGGTAGAATCTGATAACCAATATCGGTGGCATAGGGAGCCAGGAGAGCAATATCAACGACGAGGGCATCGGTTTGTTTTTCGATAAAGGCCTGAATCTGCTCATTATTTTCCTGCGGCAGGATGGAGCAGGTTGCATACAAAAGCTGTCCACCAGGCTTGAGATACTGCCAGAGATGGGACAGAATCTGGCGTTGCGTGACAGCAATGGCATCTACATCTTTGGCGTGACGTAGCACTTTGATATCGGGGTGACGGCGAATAACCCCGGTGGCAGAACAGGGCGCATCGACAAGAATTTTATCAAAAGAGACGGTTAGTTTATCGTTGTCTTGACTGGCATCGCCATGAATCAGTTGAATGTTGAGATTGTCTTGATTTAAGCGTTTTAGGTTTTCACGAATTAACGTCAGTCGAGTGGCATGGCTATCAACGGCGGTGAGATGGCATTTTGGTGCTATCTCAAGCAGATGCGTGGTCTTACCACCGGGGGCGGCACAGGCATCAAGAATTGTCTCACCGTTTTTGGGACTTATGATGGTGGCGGCATATTGTGCCGAGATATCCTGAACCGAGTAAAATCCTCGTTGAAAAACCGGATCATTGCCGACATCGATAGCGTCGGTCAATTTAAGGCAGTAGGGTTGCGATGTCGTTGTATAATCGATTTTTCGTTGCGCCAAGCTCTCAAGTACCGCCTGCGGATTTTTCTGTCGGTTTAGGCGGATAAACATCGGTGCGTGCTTATTGCTGTTTTCAGACAATGCTTGAAATTTGTGTCGATAATGTTGGGCTAGCTGATTGGAGAGCCAGTTCGGCAGATCAACAAAGGATTCACTTTGGGTGAGTATTGCTTCTTTAGTCGTGGCAATCTTTCTGAGTATGGCATTGACAAATTTTTGATAGGCCTGAAGCTTTAATTCGCTACAGGCTGAAACGGTTTCATTGATCACGGCATGATTGGGTTTGCGCATATATAAGAGTTGATAACCGCCAATGAGAAGCAGACAATACAGCTTCGGTTTTGGTTTTTTCTGAACAACATTTGCAAGAACGTGATTGAGAAAAAAATAATGACGAAAAACCCCAAAGCCGATGGCATAAATCAATCGCCTGTCTTGATCATTGAGTTTGAATCGGGCGACATCCTGATCAAGGGTGATCAGCGAAGATTGAGCTTTGATAACCGAATAGATAATGTCACAGGCAATGGCGCGAGCATTTTTCATCGCTTAGGAGACAAGATGTGGTTTTAAAACGGTGACAAGTTTTGGCACAAGTCTTGGATTGCCGGCAATTAGACGTCCATGATCGAGGTGGTTGACGCCACCATCTAATTCGCACAGCATGCCACCGGCTTCTTTGATGATGAGAGAGGCCGCGGCAATATCCCAGATTTTGGCATCACGCGAGGTCCAGATGGCATCGATGAAGCCGGCAGCAACATAACACATATCCAGTGCCAGTGAACCACTGTAGCGAAGTCCTGAAATCGATTGATTTAGCTCGGATAAAACCTCAAGATAGCTCGATTTGAAGATGCGTCGGCTGTATTTTACCGAACCGGATAGCAGTGTGCCTTGGAAATCTTTGCGATTGGTCACACGAATTCGTTGACCATTGAGCTGGGCTCCGTCACCTTTGCTGGCGGTAAACAGCTGGTCGAGATAGGGATTGTAAACCACGGCGAGATCTGGTTTACCACGGTAAAACATGGCGATAGAGACACAGTGATGAGGAAAACCATGGATAAAGTTGTTGGTGCCATCGATTGGGTCGATAATCCAGGTGTGTCTGGCGTCTTCATTACCAAAACTGCCGGATTCTTCGGTGATAAAATAATGATCCGGAAAGGCTTTCTGAATAATCTCGAGTATGGCTTTTTCAACGGTGATATCAACATTGGTGACATAATTGTTTTTGGCCTTCTCTTCTACCTGGATATTGGCGGGGTTCTCAGACGCTTTTGCCATGATGCGACCGGCTTTGCGGGCGGCTTTGATGGCAAGGTTCATCATCGGATGCATAGGATTTCCTTTTTCTAAGGGGTAGGTTATTCTATTTTGTTGTGTATAATACATTATTTAGTCAACAGGTGATAGTTTGAAATCAAAAGATGTTAAATAAAATTCGTATCGTTCTGGTGGAGACATCTCATGCCGGCAATATCGGAGCGGCCGCCAGAGCCATGTTGAGCATGGGGATATCGAGGCTTTATCTTGTGAATCCTAAAACGCCTATTACCGAGAAATCCTACGCCTTGGCAACCCATGCCGATGATATTATTTCCAATGCATTGGTTGTCGCGAACTTGCCAGAGGCGCTGGAAGGTGTCGATTTTGTGGTGGGGACTTCTGCCAGAGAGCGGCGGTTCTCATTACCATTGGTTTCAGCAGAGCAAGCCTGTCATACTGGGCTTAATCACTGCCTGGGTGATGGCGCTGAAATGGCGATTGTCTTTGGGCGTGAGCGGACTGGTCTTTATAATGAAGAGCTGTTGATGTGCCATGTGCATAGCTTTATTCCTACTTGTTCAACCTTCGCTGCGAGACATGGAGAGCGGAACGCGAGGTCGAGTAGACCCGGGTAGTCTTGCGCTGTAAACAGCAAGCGACGTGCCGTAGGCGCCAGAGCGAAGTCTGTGAAACAGCTTGTACCCAAGGCGTAGAGTAGAATCGGAGACAGTTGCCTGCTCGGAATGAACGCAGTGAATTTGTGAAGGTATGCTGGCGAGGCGGACGTCCCGGGCAAAATTTATGCCGCCGAGGATAGCCGATTCGATTTTGTATATGGATATACAAAATCTATTATGAGGCCCGAGGCACCCAGTAGTTCATTGAATCTGGCACAGGCCGTACAGGTCTTCTGCTATGAACTTTATAAACAGTATCAGGATAACGGTGAGATGTTGTCAAAAGGAAACACAATATCAGCTAAAAAAGCCAGCGGTGTCGAGATAACCAGCTTTTATGATCATCTTGAGACGACGATGAAGGACGTTGGTTTCTTGCGTCCAGAGCGTCCAGGACATGTCATGACTCGGATGAAGCGTCTGTTTCAGCGTGCACAGCTGGAGGTTGCAGAGATTAATATCTTGCGCGGTTTTTTAAGTCGTGTTGGCAAAAATAAGCGCCAGTAACCGGTAAATATGTGGTATACTGGCTCGCCAATAGGCAATGATTTTTAGGTAGGTATGGTTTTTAATTTTCAATTGAAAAAATATCGCCTTCAAACAGGGATGATGATGGCGACGGTGGTTTTGCTCAGCGGTTGCGCAACGACACCGCCACGCAATATCAATAATGCCTGTGCTATTGTCCAGCAATATCCTGACTGGTATTATGATTCGCTGGCATCTTATAAGAAATGGGGTGTGCCGATCAGTGTACAGTTTGCCATTATTCGCAAGGAATCGAGTTTTATCGCCGATGCGAAACCACCGATGCAATATGCTTTGGGATTTATTCCTGTCGGCAGGCCAACTTCGGCCTATGGTTATGCTCAGGCGGTTGATGGTACCTGGTCGGATTATCAGAAAGAAACAGGTAACGGCTGGGCATCGCGTTCAAATTTTGCCGATGCCGTCGATTTCATCGGCTGGTATGGCAATATGGCAAATCGTATGGCAGGGGTATCCCGTGATAATGCCTATGCGCTTTATCTTGCCTATTATGGGGGAGTCGGTAGTTATATCAACAGAAGCTATCATGCCGATGCCACCGTCAGAGGGTATGCCAACCAGACACAGAAGTGGGCTTATACCTATGCCCGGCAGCTGAAAAATTGCCAGGTTCCGGCCAAAGGCTGGTTCTGGTAGCTATTTTTCACTCGATCACTATGATCACAGCAGTCCCATGACTTTATCGGCCGCCATCAACAGTGGTGAGATAACCTCATCGGCACCACAGAATTTCGCCTTATCGATATTGCTTTCCTGATTGATTTTTATGAGTATGTGTGGCTTTTTCAATTTTTGCTCGATGATGTCCTTTACGGTTAACAGTGCCAGAATATTGTCGGCATCATTGTTATAGGCCAGGATGATTGATGTGGCCTGAGCTAGATTGGCCTTGTTGAGGATGTTTTGGTTGGTCGCCTCCCCTTGAATTAAAAAATGACTCAGATCTTCGTGTTCGGCACCGATGTTATCTTGAGTATCAATGAGTAAAAAGGCTTTGTTTTGACGACTCAGCTGGTCAATTAAGATGGTGCTAAATGGGGTATAACCACAGATGATGATATGATCTTTCACATGTTTTCTCCCTTTGTTAAACGTCTGTAACACGGTTTTGATGCGTTCGACGACGATGCCTACGACCATGGTCAATACCGCCGCAAAGGCGCCTAGCCCAAAGAAGATCATTGAGATGACAAAATACTGTGCATCGGTCGTTTTTGGTGTGATATCACCGTAGCCGACGGTGCTGTACGTGACGACAGTGAAATAGATGGCATCACTCCAGTTATGAATGCCGTTGAATTGATCGCGAATAAGAAAGCTGCCGATGATACCATAAGCCAGTGCAAGTACAAAGGATAAAATGACGACAAACTGGGCGTAGCTGATGGCAATTTTTTTACGCTGTTTATCAAACTGTTTATAAAAAATCAAAAGCCCAATAAGCTCCACGGCATAGAGCACATTGAGAAGACTGGAGCGCTCGTGAATAAATACATTATTTAAAAGAAGGATGGAGAGCATAATAACAGCCAGACTCCAGAACAGACGCTGGCGTTTGTAAATGCCGCGACCGATGAGAATCAGAAAGTAGCCGATGATAAGCAGCACGGCTGAATTGACCTTCCAGGCCAACTCATCGGATACCAGTGCCGAGATGGCATCGACATGTTGAGAGTGTATGGCTTCTTTGAGAAAGGGTAAGATGGCAACAAGAATGGAGCCGATTCCGTTTAGAAGCAATAAAACAGCAAAAAACAGAGGCGCTTTGTTAAGCAGGTATCTAGGGTTTATCAAAAGCCAGAATCTGTTTTTCTTGGGCATGGTATCTGCTCATCGTTTGCTACCCTGTAGATTATAGGTCAATTAAAATAAATTGATGAAAAAACCATCGATATTGAGTACAATGGGCAACATTAAAAAAGCGAAGAAGTCTCTTGATATTGTGACACAGATAAAAACAGATGAAATTGAAGCAACGAATACGGATACACCAAAACGTAAAGCCGTCTCGCTGATCTCCGGGGGACTTGATTCGATGCTGGCGACGAAGGTGATCATGGATCAAGGCGTCCACGTTGAGGGTATTAATTTCTTCACCGGTTTTTGTGTGGAGGGGCATACCCATGCCATTCGCAACAAAGATAAAACCCGTGAGAAACGCAACAATGTGCTGTGGGTTGCCGAACAGCTGGGAATAAAACTGCATATCATCGATGTGATCGAGGAGTATAAAGATGTGTTGTTGAATCACAAATATGGCTATGGCGCCAATATGAATCCTTGTCTGGATTGCAAAATCTTCATGGTCAAAAAGGCCAAAGAATGGGCAAAGGAAAACGGGTTTGATTTTGTCATTACCGGTGAGGTGGTCGGTCAACGTCCAATGTCTCAACGTAAAAACACCATGCCTGTGGTGCAGAAACAATCAGGCATCGAAGATCTGTTATTGCGTCCATTGTCCGCATTGAATCTACCGGAGACAAAGCCTGAGCGAGAAGGTTGGGTTAAGCGTGATGACTTATTTGGTTTTCACGGCAGAAACCGAAAACCACAGATGGCTTTGGCTAAAGACTATGGTTTTGTCGATTATGCCACACCCGCCGGTGGCTGTTGTTTTCTGACGGATAAACAGTATTCCGACAAGCTTGTCGATCTATGGCAGGGACGTCATGGCGAACGGGACTATGATTTTGATGATATCATGCTCTTGAAAGTCGGAAGACATCTAAGGCCAAAGCCTGAATTCAAGCTGATCATCGGTCGTGATGATGGGGAGAATCGGTTTTTAAACGGCTACCGGCGTCAGTTTGTCTCGGTGACAATTGACTCGCATGCAGGGCCTTTAAGCCTTATTGATGGGGCATTTTTCCAGGAAGACGAAACCCTAGTGGCTAAGATTTTAGCGCGTTTTTCTCAAGGCAGAGCCGCCGAGTCGGTCGTTGTTACTTTTCACTATAAAGATGGTCTAAGCCGTCCGTTGAGTGTTAAACCTTTTACCGAAGAAGAAATCAAGCGAGAATGGTATGTCTGAGATTATCGAGTTAAATGCCCGTCATCTGCTGTGTCCGATGCCAGTTATTCGGACTCAGAATGCGTTAAAGAAAATGACCAAAGGTCAACGGCTTAAAGTCTATTGCACCGATCCTGGTGTCAAACACGACATTCCTGCATGGTGCCGAATCCATAAAGTTGATATTGTCGAGGCCAGCGAGTCAGACGGTGAGTATACCTTTATTCTTGAAGTGAGTTTATAGCCGACATTCTGCCGCTGCGAGACATGGAGAGCGGAACGCGAGGTCGAGTAGACCCGGGTAGTCTTGCGCTGTAAACAGCAAGCGACGTGCCGTAGGCGCCAGAGCGAAGTCTGTGAAACAGCTTGTACCCAAGGCGTAGAGTAGAATCGGAGACAGTTGCCTGCTCGGAATGAACGCAGTGAATTTGTGAAGGTATGCTGGCGAGGCGGACGTCCCGGGCAAAATTTATGCCGCCGAGGATAGCCGATTCGATTTTGTATATGGATATACAAAATCTATTATGAGGCCCGAGGCACCCAGACCTTTGCCTTTTTTGTTCACTTTTTGTCAAAAATAATTCTCAAATGCGTGATTTTAACTCAATAAACTCCGCTTTTCGAATCATTTTTTCTCAATTGAACATAAAAATTACTGTGGTGCGGAATGTCGGTGTGCGATATCAACAGACTTTTCAAATATTGAGATGTCCTATTTTTACACGTATCTGGGCTTAATCCGCCGATAGTCCTCTTAACTGGAAGAAGGATGTGTGAAACTTCGGCTGATAATCCTGTAGACAGCCGAAAAAAAACGCTCTAAATTTTTCCGCGAATTTTTGCACAGATTATGCAATGATAACGTCAAATAAACACATAGAAATAGCGAATGATAGTAGCGCCATATTGATTGATGGGTAGAGTGTTCTACGAATAAGGAATCCTCTTACCTCTTCCCCTTGTTTTAAGGGGAAGGCAGGGAGGGGGTTCTACAAATAACGCCACAAGCGTTACATTTTAATGAATCAGGAGTAGATTATGTTAACAAGAGAAGAAGCGTTAGCTCGCATAATAGCTAACAATGGGCAAGTGCCAGCTGACGTAGCTGCAGTACTCGGGGGGCT
>JBMSHD010000061.1:0-13568 GCA_049416425.1 Francisellaceae bacterium
GAGCATGACGCTCTGTATAAAATATCAACTATTTTTTGAGTCTGCGACAGAACCCAAACAAGAACCTCCCCAGATTTATTTGATCAGGCGGCATATAAGAAAAATTATGATGACCTTAGCTCTATACACTCCAGCAAGAATTTTTCCCCTGCAGATTCAAATGCTCAAGGCATTAAATTTAATGAAAAACTACTAAATAAAATTCATGATTTACAAACTAAATATAATGAACTTAAAGTAAATATTCTATCTAATGGCGGCTGGAATGAAGAAATTTTGACCAACATATTATCCAACTCCTATGGAATAGATATCACAGATTTTGCAAATTCAAAAACTATTAGAAAAACATTGGGCTCCTATAAATATTCAAAATATGATCGAAAATCAAAATATATTAGGAAGACAGCTACAAATTATAGAAACTCAATGTTAATAGATGACCGAGCTGGAGATATAAAAGGAGCAAAATACAATAACATTTACTATATACGTTCTCAAGAGCTATGGTGACTGAGTTACCCCTGGTTTTGGGACACAAATCCCCAAAACCAGGGGTAGCTCAAGATTTCACAGTGGTTATATATGGGAAGTTATTTTGCGCACATTCCTCAGTGCATAAGCAGACATATGGTTCTATCTCACACGTTGACTAACTGGATTAATCAACGCAGAAAAATTCGTAAAAACCAGGAAAAAAATTTGCCATACGGCGGATACAATAACGTCGCCGAATTGAACCTGCCGCGCTGAAAAACACTTTTGATATTGCTGAAAGTCTCAAAACCTTCTCGCCCATGATATCGCCCCATACCCGATGCTCCAACTCCACCAAACGGTAAATCACTCTGTGCCACATGCATAATGGCATCGTTGAAGCACACCCCTCCAGAGTGTGTTTCATTTAACAGTCGTCGCTGTAACTGCTTATCGCTGGTGAACGCATACAAGGCCAATGGCCGATCCTGAGCGTTGATTCTATCAAACACCTCTTCGATCGCATCATAGGTGATAACAGGCAAAATAAAACCAAAAATTTCATCACGCATCAAGCCACTATCGTCACTTGGGTTCATCACCAGCGTCAAGGCTGCTTTTTTACCATCTGCGGTCTTTTCAAGTGGCACAATGTTGAGGGCACATTCTTTTGCTTCAGTCAGATAGGTTTGAAGGCGCTCAAATTGCTCGTCAGTAATGATTTGACTATATTGGTGATTGTGTGAAAAATCAGGATAAAGCCGCCTAAATTGCTTGTCCATCTGTTCAACAAATCCCTGTAGGCGATGCCTTGGAAGCAAAACATAATCCGGTGCGATACAAGTCTGGCCGCTGTTGATCGACTTGGCAAAACTAATGACACGTGCCGCTTTATCAAGCGGGTAATGTTCATCGATAACCGTCGGCGACTTTCCCCCTAGCTCTAATGTCACCGGAGTGAGGTTTTCGCTGGCGGCCGCCATAACTTTTTTACCAATAGCTGTAGAACCCGTAAATAATAAATGATTAAATGGCAGCCGAGAAAAGGCATCAGCCACCTTGACATCACCTGCGATAATCGCCACCCAGTCGCTAAAGTATTGTTTGCATAATTTATCCAGCAGAGTCGCCACATGCGGTGAATATTCCGAACATTTAATCAAGCTGCGATTGCCGGCCGCCAGACTGTAAATCAGCGGTGAGAAAGCCAAAAACAGCGGATAATTCCATGGCACGACGATACCGATAACGCCTTTTGGCTGATAATAGACATAATTTTTAGCGGGCTGGAAAATAAGAGTCACTTTACGACGCCGCGGTTTCATCCAGTCTTTGAGCTGTTTTAGCACATAGTCTATGGATTTGATAAGCGGAAATAACTCCAGCATCAGCGTCTCCTCATCCGCTCTATGTCCAAAATCACGACTGACAGCCTCACATAATGCCCCCTTTTCGCAAAGCAGCATTTTTTTCAAATCCTGTAACAGTCGAATTCGAGTCTTATAAAAGGGATAAGGATCATGGCGATAGCGATCCTGATAATGGGAAAAAATAGTATCAAGTTTCATCATGTCATTGCTATGCTTCACAAAATCGGTTGACATATTCCTGTTTCAACATCGAATAGACCGCATGATCAAAAAAGACACCTCCCACCTTCTCCTCAGCTCTCAAGATACCATCGAGGTGAAAACCCAGACGCTCAGGAATGGCTCGACTTTTACTATTCTGAGTGGCACAGTTGATGCGAATTTTATTCATATTCAACACATTGAAACCATAGTCAAGCAAAGCAGTAACACAACAGCTCATAATACCCAGTCCATTATAATTCCTGGCCAGCCAATAACCAATTATCGCCGTTTGCAGCGTATGATCAAGCTGATTGTAACTGATATTGCCGACATAGTTATCCCGATAGATTATTTTAAAATTCAAGGCACGATTGTCCTTATGCTGCTGCTCGGCCAATTTGACGAACTGTTCAATACCTGCTCGAGAAAAAGCCTCTCCCGCCCAAGGCATCCATGGCAGAAGATGTAGACGATTTGCCGATGTCAACGCAAAAATGGACTCGACATCCTTGGCTTGAATCAATTCCAGTCGAATCTTATTTGCCACTTTTATAATCATAATCAGCCTCCTTTACCCTTTTTGCCTCTTTCATTTGACTCTCGCATTCACAATTCAAGCGGTTGACAAAATTAATTTAGCAACCTTGTTTTTGGCTTTGGGCATTTGCAAGTCAACAAAACCCGTATATGCTATATTGCATGTTTTTATCGAAAAATGAAATCAAAAATCATGAAAAATATACGTCCATTTAACCAAATCACCCCAGAAATCGCGCCATCAGCCTATGTTGATCCGGCGGCAACGATTATCGGCAATGTCAGCATTGGCAATGATTCCTCCATCTGGCCGAATGTCTCCATCCGTGGTGATCTCTTGAAAATCAGCATCGGCAACAACAGCAATGTTCAGGATAACTCTGTCATTCACACCACTCGATTTTATGATAAAAGCGGCAAGGGTTTTGACGTCGTCGTTGGCGATGGGGTCACCATTGGTCACAGCGTTACCTTGCACGGCTGCCACATCGGCAATCGAGTACTTGTTGGCATGGGTGCGATTGTACTCGATGGCGTAGTCGTTGAAGATGATGTCATGATTGCCGCCGGCAGTGTGGTGACGCCTGGCAAGAGGCTTCAATCAGGTTATCTGTATCTGGGATCTCCGGCAAAACAAGCACGTGCATTAACCGATGCCGAGAAAGACATGATCAAAAAAAATGCCATCGATTATGTCGAGACGAAAAATCAATACCAGATAGGATAACCGACATTCCACACCACAGTAATTTTTATGATCAATTGAGAAAAAAATGATTCGAAAAGCGGAGTTTATTGAGTGATAAATGAGTATTTGAGAATTCTTTTTGACAAAAAGTGAACAAAAAAGGCAAAGGTGCGGAATGTCGGGGATAATGTCTGAAAATAGGTTGCCCTTCAACAAGATAGCTGATGCATTTTATTATGGCCCACCCCTAATTTTTGAGGCACGAACCCAAAAAACAAGGTAGGTCATTGTTGAGCGCTCTCATGACTGATACACTATATCACTACCTATTAAGAAAATATGAAATCACTTCATGAGATACATCAAAACCCTTGGTTATTTCGCTGTATTGACCTGCTCAACACTGTTGATCTCAGCCTGCAGCACTCTGCCATCGACACAGATCCCTGCCAGCGCCAATCCAAATTTAAGCTGGCAGGATTATCAAACGGCACTTCAATCCCTTCAACACTGGGAAGCCAGCGGCATCGTCGGAGTACGTATGAATAATCACGGCGACTCGGCAAACTTCATCTGGCGGCAGAATAAGGATGAATTCTATCTGCAGATCTATGGCCCTTTGGGCATCGGCAGCACGATCTTCAGTGGCAGAGCAAACGATGTCACCATGACCGACAGCGACGGCATCAAAACACATGCTACCTCGTTGAGAGCCTTGATGGATAAAAAATTGGGCTGGCATCTGCCAATTGATGGGCTGTATTACTGGGTACGCGGATTGCCAGAGCCTGGCATGCCCTATAAACAAAGCTTAAACAGCCAGGGGTTATCGGCAATGATCATCCAAAATCAATGGCAAACCCAGTTTGAGAACTATGCGCTATTTGAGAATCAATACCCACTGGCACAGAAGATTCGCATGCAATACGGCGATCTTTTACAACTAACCGCCATTATCAAACTGTGGAAAATAAATCAATGATCAGCTATCCAAGCTATGCCAAGATCAATCTGTTTCTTCATATAACCGGCAAACGAAGTGATGGCTATCATAATCTTCAGACCTGGTTTCAGTTTATCGATCTCAAGGATTCTCTCAGCTTCTCAAAAAATAATAGTAATACAATAACACTGCAGAGCGATCTCGCCATTTGTAACGATGAAGATAACCTGATTCTACGCGCGGCAAAACTCATCCAACCTCATGCCAAAGACATCAGCGGCATGGATATAAACATTGAAAAACATATTCCGATGGGTGCGGGTCTTGGTGGTGGCAGCAGCAACGCCGCCACCACCCTTATCGCCTTGAATCACTTATGGCAATGCGGACTTACTCATAACCAGCTCTCGCTACTTGGAAAAACGCTCGGGGCTGACGTGCCGATTTTTCTGTTTCAAAAGGCCGCCTGGGCCGAAGGCATCGGTGAGATTCTTACCCCAAAACCCTATATCGAACAGCATGCTTTGATCATGACTCCAAGATTTCACGCCTCCACGGCGATGCTGTTCAATCATCCAAAGCTCCATAAACATAGCCCTCTTTTGAAAAATGAGACCATCCATGATATCGGCGAGCTTGACAATGTATTTTTGCCGATATTGCAAGACCTATTGCCTGAGATTGATGATTATTTCAAAGATCTGCCGGATAAAGCATCACTGCGTCTAAGCGGCACCGGCAGCTCATTCTATCTGCTTGGATCAGATATTGAGCGACTCAGGGAAAATCAGAAAAAATTACAAAAACATGTTGACAGCTGGATAGTGAAAACAGTAAACTTTGCACCTGTTGAGGAGATGTGAAAACATCGATTCAACCAAGGCTAATTGGGCTGTCGCCAAGCGGTAAGGCAACGGGTTTTGATCCCGTCATACCCAGGTTCGAATCCTGGCAGCCCAGCCATCTCTTATTTATCGCTTTTATTCACCATCGTATCCACCCGAGATTCAAAGGTCTGGTAATCCAGAATATCATACAACTCTTGACGCGTCTGCATCGAGGCAATAAGGCTTTGTTGTGACCCTTGCTGCAAAATGGTATCCAAAGTAACCTGAGCAGCTTGATTCATCATTCTGCCCAGTGTTACCGGATACAACGCCATCTTAATACCAGCCTGATCTAACTGAGACTGACTGAAGCAAGGCGTCTGACCAAACTCCGTGATATTGGCCAACACCGGTACAGGACAGTTTTTTGCAAAATTTTGAAAATCCTCCAGCCCTGTCAATCCTTCAGCAAAAATCGCATCCGCCCCAGCATAAACATAGGCATGAGCCCTCTCCATTGCCGCCTCAATCCCCTCCGTTGCAAAACTATCGGTTCTGGCCATAATCATAAAATCATCACCGGTTCTGCCATCGATACAAGCCTCGATACGATCCTGCATCGCATTGATGCCAACAAGCTTTTTGTTGGGTCTGTGACCACAGCGCTTTATATCGATTTGATCCTCGATATGTACGCCTTTAGCGCCGGCTTTGATCAATTTTTTCACCGCTCTTGCTGTACCCAAAAGCCCTCCCCAGCCTGTGTCGATATCAACAAGCAAAGGTAAATCGCACACATCAGTAATGCGATCGACTTCAATTAAGACATTATCCAGAGAGGTCATGCCTAAATCCGGAATCCCGTATTGATTAGCGGCGATCACACCTCCTGAAAGATAAATGGCTTTGGCGCCAGCTTTTTTCGCCATCATCGCAGTCAACGCCGTTGGCGTGCCAATAATGGAAAGAATTCCTGGCTGTTTTAATAAGGGTTTAAATGACATTTTTACCTCAAGAATTGTTTATTTTCATTGGCTAAACTCTACCCCTATTGCCTGATTTTATCCTAATGAAAAAAACTATAGCCGATTTTAGTTTTCTTTAGGATTAAGTTCAAAGGCAGTGTTGTCAATTAAAACCCTATTGCCATATACTTGATGGATAATCACCAACTCTATCGGAAAAACATGAAGATCATCGAAGTTAAACACCCTCTGGTTCAGCATAAAATTGGACTGATGCGCGAGAAGAATATCTCGACCAAATCCTTCCGCGAGCTGGCTAAAGAGCTTGCCAATCTCCTGACTTATGAAGCCACCGCCGATTTTGAGCTTGAAACCGTAGAGATAGAAGGCTGGAATGGCCAAAAGATCAACATCCAGCAGCTACAGGGAAGAAAAGTCACCGTCGTGCCCATCTTAAGAGCAGGACTTGGCATGATGGAAGGCGTCTTGGAGCACTTGCCAGCCGCTAAGGTTAGCGTCGTTGGTTTCTATCGTGATTAAGAAACCGCAAAACCGGTTCCTTATTATGCCAAATTATGCAAAGACATCGATGAGCGCGTCGCTTTGGTTATCGACCCGATGCTGGCCACAGGCGGCACCATGGTCGAAACCATTAAACTCTTGAAGGCAAAAAACTGCAAAGATATCAAAGTGTTGACATTTGTCTCGGCTCCTGAAGGCATCGCCAACTTAAACGCACATCACCCCGATGTCGCCCTCTATACCGCCGCTATTGATGAGCGGCTCGATACGCATTTCTATATTGTACCAGGCTTAGGTGATGCCGGTGATAAGATCTTTGGCACTATTTAGTAGACTTCCAACTGTCTCTTAAGCTGACGATGCGGTTAAATACCGGATGCTTAGCACTGTGATCATAGCGATCGGCCACAAAGTAGCCCAGGCGGTTAAATTGAAAGCGCTGTTCAGTTTCGGCCTCTGCCAAAGAAGCTTCTATCTTCACGCTTAATATTGCATAGGAATCTGAATTCAATACCGACTCCAGTGACTCAGCCGTGCCTGGATTCTCGACGTTAAACAGGCGATCATAGATACGAACTGTCGCCGATTTTGCCGTGGCGGCATCAACCCAATGGATGATACCAGCGGGCTTTTTGCCATCATTAGGCTTTTTACCGCCTAAGGTCTCAGGCAGATAGCGACATTTGAGCATCTGTGGCTGACCATTATCATCTTTGATCAGCTCATAGCATTCAATTACGTACGCATTCATCAGACGAACCCGTCCGCCCAGACTCAGCTTCTTATGCCCTTTCTCCAACACCTCCATAAAGTCATCCTGCTCGATAAAAATCGTGCTCGACAGGCTGATATCACGGCGCCCAAAATCAGAATTCTGCGGATGATTCGGGACATTTAACCATTCATTGGGAAGATCATCAATAGAAACCTTAAGCGGATTTAAGATGGCATTTCGACGCGACGTCCGCCTATTGAGATCATCACGAATAGCCTCTTCAAACAAACCGATATCGGTGATAGAATCCTGCTTGGAGACCCCTACCTGATCACACAGGGCACGAATTGACTCCGGCGTCACACCACGACGACGCAACCCGCTTAAAGTGGGCATTCTAGGATCATCCCAACCGCTGACGATGTTATTTTCAACCAGATACTTAAGCTTTCGCTTGCTGGTGATGGTGTAATTTAAATTCAGGCGTGAGAACTCAATCTGCTGTGGCGGGTTGATAAAACCACATTTTTCAACCACCCAGTTATAAAGCGGACGGTGATCCTGAAACTCAAGCGTGCACAGCGAATGGGTGATTTTCTCCAGCGCATCGGAAATCGGATGGGTGTAGTCATACATCGGATAGATGCACCAGTTGTCTCCGGTATGGGGATGTATTGCCGTTTTAATGCGATAAAGCGCCGGATCCCGAAGATTGATATTGCCGGCGCTCATGTCTATTTTGGCTCTCAAGGTCTTAGAACCTTCAGCAAACTCACCGGCTCGCATGCGACGAAATAAATCAAGATTTTCCTCGCTGCTGCGATCACGAAACGGGCTGTTTCTGCCGGCTTCAGTAAGCGTTCCTCGATAGACCCTGACCTCTTCTGCCGTTAAATCACAGACATAGGCATCACCTGATACGATCAATTTTTCCGCAAGCACATAAAGTCTCTCAAAATAATCAGAAGCATAATAGAGATTTGTCCCCCAATCAAACCCCAGCCATTTTACATCTTCTTTTATAGCCTGGACAAAAGCTTCTTCTTCATTGGCCGGATTGGTGTCATCAAAACGCAGATGGCAGCGTCCGGCATAGTCTTTAGCAATGCCAAAGTTCAAACACAATGACTTGGCATGACCGATATGCAGAAATCCATTAGGCTCAGGCGGAAAACGCGTAATGACATCACCACCATGTTTGCCGGCGGCAATGTCTTCATTGATGATATTGCGGATAAAATTTGTCTTATGTGCACCAGTATCTGTCATCGATTCAATTCAATAAATTAAAAACTAGCCACCATTGTAAAGCCGATTTCAACAATGCTCAACTTTATTGTGATAGTAAAATAAAAAAGGGTGAAACGGATCACGAGCCGCGCTTAAGCGGTGAGCCATTGAACGCCATTTTCCACGGATGGGAAAATGGCTGGGTTTTAAAGAAATACAGGAGGTATTTTTATAAAACGGCTAGCTGGGTTAGATAAACGATCTTTTTAATGAACAATGCGCAAAGATTTTATCACTACTGCCAGCATTGTCCGACAGTGACCTCAATTAAGCGCTTAAGGCTTCTTTGGCCTGTTCAACCAGTTTGGCAAACGCATCCTTATTGAATACGGCAAGCTCAGCCAGCACTTTACGATCCAGCTCAATATTGGCTTTTTTAAGACCGTTAATAAACAGACTATAGCTTAAATCATGCTGACGTGCGGCTGCATTAATACGCACAATCCACAAGGATCTGAACTGTCTTTTTCTCTGCTTACGGTCACGATAGGCATATTGACCGGCTTTGATCACCGCCTGTTTGGCAACACGATAAACACGCGAACGTGCACCGTAATACCCTTTAGCTTGATTTAATATCTTCTTATGACGACGACGTGCTTGCACGCCTCTTTTTACTCTAGGCATAATCTACTCCGCTACTTTAAAAAAACTTATACTCATGCAAATGGCAATTGCTGGTTGAGGCTTGGAACATCACACTTGGCAACCTGACTCATCGATCTTAAATGACGCTTACGCTTAGTCGTCATTTTCGTGTTGATATGAGCACGGTTTGCACTTCTGTGCTTGAAACCACCCTTACCGGTTCTTTTAAAGCGCTTGGCAGCACCTCGGTTTGTTTTTAGCTTTGGCATAATCTACTCCGCATTTGCTATTGACGTTATTTTTTCTTCGGCCCTAAGACCATTATCATCTGGCGACCTTCCATTTTCGGTCGGTGCTCCACCACGCCGTATTCGGCAAGATCGACTTCCAATCGCTCCAGCATTTTCATGCCAAGCTCCTGGTGTGCCATTTCTCTTCCACGAAAACGAACCGTGATTTTGACTTTATCGCCGCTTTCAAGGAACTTGGTCAGGTTGCGTAGTTTTACCTGATAGTCCCCAACATCGGTACCAGGTCTGAGTTTAACCTCTTTGACCTGCATCTGTTTCTGCTTCTTCTTGGCCGCTGCCTTCTTCTTACCCTCTTCGAATAAGAATTTACCGTAATCCATGATTCGGCATACCGGCGGCATAGACTTTGAGGCGATTTCCACCAAATCCAAACCCGCCTCTTCGGCTTTTGTCAGCGCCTTTCTCAAAGGCATAATTCCAATCTGTTCGCCATCAACTCCAATGAGTCTGACCTCTTTTGCCCTGATCTCACTGTTGATCGGCGCTTTCTGATTCTCTTTAATAGTTAGCTCCTCACTAAATTCTATTGTAGCCCGCGACCTTTCATGGCAATCTCTTTGACCAAAAGCGCATGAAATGCCTCGATTGACATCGCACCCAAATCACTGCCGTCCTGTCTTCTGACTGTCAGTTGATTCGATTGTGCCTCTTTTTCACCAACGATCACCATAAAAGGAACACGGTTCAATGTGTGCTCACGGATTTTAAACCCAATTTTCTCATTTCTCAAGTCAATTTGCGTTCTAATGCCAAAATTTTCCAATTTTTGACCAATTTCCCGCACATAATCATCCTGTTTGTTGCTGACACCGGCGACAACAATCTGAACAGGAGACAGCCATACCGGCAGTTTACCGGCATAATGTTCGATCAACACGCCGATAAAACGCTCAAGTGAACCCACAATCGCACGATGCAGCATCACCGGAATCTGTTTTTCGCTATTCTCATCAATAAAGCTTGCTCCCAGACGCATTGGCATCGAGAAATCCAGCTGAATTGTACCGCATTGCCAGGTTCGACCAATGGCATCTTGCAGGTGAAATTCAATCTTAGGTCCATAAAAAGCGCCCTCTCCTGGCAACTCCTCAAATTCAACGCCACTGTTTTTAAGCGCCGCCGCCAACACTTCTTCGGACTTATCCCAAACTTCATCAGAACCGATACGATTATCGGGACGCAAGGCAAGCTTAACCGCAACGTCTGTAAAACCAAAATCATGATAAACCTCAAAACACTGATTGATCATCTGCGCAACTTCTGCCTCAACCTGGGCTTCCGTACAGAAAATATGACCATCGTCTTGCGTAAAGCTTCTGACTCGAAGCAGACCATGAAGCGCGCCGGAGGCTTCATTTCGATGCACCACACCAAATTCCGCCATGCGAATCGGCAAATCGCGATAGCTATGTAGATGATGATTAAAGACCTGAACACAAGTCGGACAGTTCATCGGACGAATGGCATAATCACGATTCTCAGAATGAGTCATAAACATATTCTCAGCGTACTTGGCCGCGTGCCCCGATTTCTCCCACATCGAAATATCGGCGATCAAAGGAGTTCTGATCTCACGGCAACCGTATTTTGTATTTGAGGCGCGCATATAATCTTCCACCACACGCCAGATTGCCGTACCCTTGGGATGCCAGAAGGCAATGCCTGGGGATTCTTCCTGAAAGTGATAAAGATCCAATGCCTTGCCAATTTTACGATGATCCCGCTTCTCAGCCTCCTCAAGCTGATAGAGATAGGTTTTTAAATCCTTCTTATCCGCCCAGCAAGTGCCATATATTCGTGTCAGCATTTCATTTTTTGCATTGCCTCGCCAATAAGCTCCAGCAACTCGCATCAATTTAAACACTTTCAAAAATGACGTATTAGGCACATGAGGACCACGGCATAAATCGGTAAAATCACCCTGCGTGTAGAGTGTTAAATCTTCATCAACCGGAATATCACGTATGATTTCTGCCTTATAGTTCTCTCCGATTGACTCAAAATAGGCAATGGCTTCATCCCGGCTTTTGACCTCATGGCTCACCTCAATTTCGGCCTTGACCAGTTCCATCATACGCTTTTCAATGACCTCAAGATCTTCCGGGGTGAAAGGACGTTCATAGGCAAAATCGTAATAGAAACCATTTTCAATGACAGGACCTATGGTGACCTGAGCCGAAGGGAATAACTGCTTGACGGCTTGAGCCAAAAGGTGAGCACAGGAATGGCGTAAAATCCCAACCCCCTCTTTATCTTTGCTGGTAATCAGCTTGAGCGAGACATCATGATTGATGATGAAATCGGCATCGACTAAACCACCATCGACCTCAGCGGCCAACGTCGCTTTAGCCAGGCCAGAACCGATATCTTTAGCCACTTCCAATACAGTAACCGGTTTTTCATATTGTCGTTTTGAGCCATCAGGCAAAACAATCTCAGGCATTATTTTCTCCATTTATTTTTCGAGCCAGACTCACCAAAAGATCGATTCAGGCATCACTAAGCATCGCAATTACATAACAGGATATTGTACTAGAAATAACGGGGAAGTCACCACTAAAAACCATGATGTTTAACAATTCCAACAACAAATAAAAATCAATACCCCATTTTGTTAAGCTCGATGAACGTCGCGATTCCAAGCTCAATCAAATCCTCAATCATATGCGTGACCTCTGCTTTGTCGCCAAAATCATCTCCCTCTCCCAACACCGCACACATCGTGCCGGCAAAGACGCGCTGAGGTGATTTAGGATCTCTGTCTTTACGCAAACTATCGGCCATATTTGCCAGCACAAACAGCATCGCCGCCTCCATCTCCGAGGCAATCACACCGGCGCGTGTGAGCATATCCATATAAGCGCTATTCTCTCCAGCCAACGCCCCTTGTCTAAACTCACGAGCATAGAGTGATGATTTGGTATGAACCAGGCCAAAATGAGCTTTCCTGCCCGAGCTTGAATTTGCCACGGCCATTGACGCCGCCAGCTGCATTTCATAAGCCACGGTTGCCGGATATTCAGACGGCACATAGCAGCGTGTGGCATGATCGTCTCTGACGGCAGCGGTAGCAATCGCCAAATCGCCTCCTTTCATAAACTCTGGCTGCAACAGGCCGCAGGTGCCAAGACGCAGAAATTTCCGCCCGCCAAGCTTTAAAAGCTCATTTAAAATAATATCCACACTGGGAGTTCCCATTCCCGTCGATATGGCGCCGACATCGATCGTGATCCCGTCACGCGTAATGGTGCCAAGATATAAGTCATGCCCACGTGAACAGCGTCTGACAGCCGTGACATCATTAAAAAAATCAGAGATCTGCCTGGCTCGAGAATTTGATCCCGGCACAAACAGATAACGCCCGTGACCATTGTTGCCTTTCATATCCTCATGAGTGGCATTGATATGGAGTGGTGTGAAATCTGGATCATAAAACATCATAAATTACCTTTATTTATTTTTAAGGCAAGCATATCGAATACATCGCCATAAAAAAATGATATTTCGCAACTTTTTGTTCTGACATGAAGGATAATATTTATATTGAACAATTTTGGCGGAGGGTAAAATGTGAGAGTATCTATTTCAATGAATATCAATCTTTGCCAGAATTAAGAACCAAAACTAAGCGAATTAGCTATTTTTCACCAGGGACTTCAAGCCACTGATAGAATAGCTCCCCTTTCTTGATATAACCAAGATCTTCACGCGCCAGCCCCTCTAGCACATCACCGGAATGGCGCAATGACAGAATCTCACTATAACGCTTGCTGTTGCGCGCCTCCAGTGATTTTATAATCCTTGCCTCGGCGACAACGGCCTGTCTAAGATGATGAGTCTCTACAATTCCATTGCGACTAAACCACAGATCGTATTGCAAAGCAATGATACCGCTGATCAAGATTGCAACGAACAGAAAGTAACGATAACTCGTCATATCGAATTAATTAACTATGACTTTGGTTCCTGCGCATCTTCTTTCTTTTGCTTCTCTTCGACTTCATCTCTGGCATCATCGATGATGATAACCGTTGTTTCTTCTTCAATCACGGGAGTCGATATGTCAACCACTGTGCTGTTGATGCTTTCCTCGGCGGCATCGACAGCCATTTCTTCAGAGGTCTCTTCGGC
>JBMSHD010000062.1:0-13433 GCA_049416425.1 Francisellaceae bacterium
AACGTTTGCTCTCCGGTGTATCATCTTCAAGCTGTGTGTTAAAGCGTGCCAGACGAAGCGCCACACAAGCCAGATAGATAAAAGCCACGGCCCAGCCAAACTGATACAGATGATTTAGTGACCAGAAATAAATAATGAGCGCCGGCGCCACGCCAAATGAAACGATATCAGCCAGCGAGTCATACTCTGCACCAAATGCGCTTTGCGTGTTGGTCAACCGCGCTATTCTACCATCGAGTGAATCCATGATCGCCGCCACAAAAACACAGATGGAAGCGATAGTGAAATGCTGATTAAAGGCCGAAATAATGCCAAAAAATCCGGCAAACAGGCTGGCTGAGGTGAAGAGATTTGGCAGTATATAAATGCTCTTTCCCCGTGGCTCGGAATGATCTTGTTTCATGACTTCTCCATAAATTTTAATTCAAAATTTAAATCATGCTCAGTATATACCACTGACAAGGGTCTCACCAACCATTTTCCTGAGATGCATCAATAAATGATGACGGCCGCCTATTAAATTCCTTTAACTTTTCCCGCCAAATCATTGAAAAATCGGTTGATCATTGATATGTTTAATTTACGGTCAATTTTATTTTAAACCTGCCCTCTATGTCGATCATGATCCAAAAACGCAGACTCCACCTGCTTCAATTTGCAGTATGGCTGTTTGCCGCCTTACCCATTCTTCTCAGCGCCAACAGCCGCATTACCAACGACAAGGCTCTGTTGCTGGAACCCTATCCGATCACCTTAAATGCAAAATCGTGGGTGCTGATGGATTATGATACCGGTGATATTATTGCCGAGAAAAACATGAATCAACGCCACGCTCCGGCATCACTGTCAAAGATCATGACCCTCTATATCGCCGCCAGTGAAATACAGCAAGGCATGATCAAGCCCAAACAGATGATTATTGTCAGCGACCAGGCGGCAGCAACTGGCGGCTCGAAGATGTTTATCCGCTCAGGCCAGAAGGTCAGCGTTCAAAATCTGATGAAAGGCATCGCCATTCAATCAGGCAATGATGCCAGCATCGCCCTGGCAGAATACATCGCCGGCAGTGACAGCAATTTTGCTCAGCTGATGAATCAAAGCGCCAACGCTATCGATATGAACAACAGTCACTTTATGAACGCCAGCGGCCTGCCTGCCGATGACCAATACACTACAGCCAAAGACATGGCAATCTTATCGCGCCATTTTATTCAGCGATTTCCTCAAGTTTACGCCCTATTTCGTGAACCGGAATTCAGCTGGGCTGGCATCACTCAACAAAACAGAAACTCCCTGATTAAAGAATACCCGGGGGCCGATGGCATTAAAACCGGATACACCGATAAAGCCGGCTACAACCTGGTCTCCTCGGTTATATTGGGGAACAGGCGCTTCATCGCTGTGGTTATGGGAGCGCCCAGTGCCAGAATACGTGAACAGGATTCCATGCGTCTGTTAAACTACGGATTTGGCAAATTTGAAAACATCACGCTCTATCGTCAAGATTCACTCATTTCTCTGCCTAGTGACAACATCAATGATGCACCAAAAGATCAGATGCTTAAGCTCTACGGCAAGGAAACGCTGATTAAAACATTGCCCAAATCCTATCAAGGCCACCTGACTCAAAAAGTCGTCACCTTGCCAGGACTTAAAGCCCCCATTTTCAAAAATCAACAGGTTGGAAATCTGATTTTTGTGGTTAACGACAAGGAAATCGCTCGCTTGCCTCTCTATGCACAAAACAGCCTGGATAAAATCGGATTTTTTGAAAAATGGTTTTCTTAACCATCATAAAGGCATAAAATACTTTAAACTAAAACCTGGAATTTAGATAATGAGCAACACAAGCAGCAAGCCCAATGGTGAAGACAAACCGCAAAAGGAAACATTTTTTGAGTTTCCCTGCCGTTTCCCCATAAAAATCATGGCCAATCCCAATAAAGAGGTCATTGATTTCGTCTTAGACACTCTCGAGAAATACGTTGCCGATCCCGATAACATTGAGTTTAACACGCGTGAGAGCAAAACCGGCAAATACATCTCCATCACCGCCATCTTTGAAGCCACAAGCAAAGATCAGCTCGATGACATCTATCGCGCCTTAACCGCCCACAAAGACATTCACATGGTCTTATAGTATAGTCCATGAATTTACAGATCAAACACCTTGGCATCGGCGACTATGATAATGTGTATCATGAGATGGTGGAGCACACCGAAAAGCGCGATGAGAATAGCCCTGATTCGCTGTGGTTAGTCGAACATCCACCCGTATTCACTCAAGGTAGACACGGCAGAGCCGAACATCTTATAAACCCTCATGCCATCCCTGTGGTTCAAAGTGATCGAGGTGGACAGATTACCTATCACGGTCCCGGACAGGCGATAATCTATTTTTTGCTGGATCTAAAACACTTCTCCATCGGCATCAAGACACTGGTCTGTCAGATTGAGAAGGCTTGTATGGACTTGCTAGAGAGCTATGGTATCGACAGCCATCTCATCGACAATGCTCCTGGGATCTATGTACAAAATAAAAAAATAGCCTCGCTTGGTCTTCGCGTCAAAAAAGGCAGAACCTATCACGGCATCGCCATCAACACCGACATGGATCTGACCCCTTTCAGCTATATCAATCCATGCGGCTATCAGGGATTGAAGATGACTCAAATTGCCGATTTTCGTGATGATATTAAAGTTTCAGACGTCTTTGATGATTACAGCAGATGCTTTGTAAAACGCCTCAAACAGGCCAGTAGAATTCCTTCCTCACTGATGAGAGGGGGAATCATCTCTCCCCTTAGTTAGGGGCGCGGTTAATGTCACTATCTGGCTCACTCGTGCTTTTTGAGTATTCTCATGAGCATGAAAACCCAGTGGTCAAAACACCTAAAAAGTATTCACGTCAGCATACCATTTACCGTTCACATGATATGACATTCAGAATTCGCGCGCGCTGCCTTATCTTGTTTATTTTCATTTTTATCTCTAATGAGAGTTGCCGTACTAAAGGAACTGGAATCTTCAGTTTTTCCTTGCGGTATGCTATCTGCTTTTGGCTGATCCTTATCTTTTTTGGTTAATTTAAGGTTTCCATTAATAATCTCAATTAAATCATTCTGAAGAGTTTCGAAATATTGTTTCTGCATTTTATCCTTAATCAGTGGTAGCACCGCTTGTAAAACTTGCCTAACGTCTTCGCACAATGCTAAATCCTTTTGACTAAATGAGAAATCCTGAACTTTAGGCTGCAAATACCACATTAAGTCATACTCAGTAAAGCATGAAAATTGATAAATCCAGCAGTTTAATTGACGCTCATTATTTTCGCCAGGCTGTGTAGTAAACTTTTTTTTCTCAACAAAAAACGCGTGATACTCCTTTGATGCCTTCTCAATAGCATCCTTCCATTGATCTGGATCTTTTCTATTAATATGTTCGAACGAAGATGGTTTTTCATAATTTCGCGTTTTATAATGATCATTTAATTGACGCAGAGTTTTAGATTCATCCTGTTCACAATGACGTCGTGTTGTTAGATTACCATAGCTATTCCCTATATTTTTAGCCCCTTTTGTGACAAGCCACTTATTAACGTCATCAGCTGTGCCATAGTTCAACTTGAATTCTTTCTCGGGCTCAGATTCAACTGAAATGAATGGTCCTGGCACATCAATATTTTTAGAAAGAAGATATGCTTTAAGTGGCTTCTCCAATTTTGATTTCCACTCATTATCGTTCCATATTCCTCCACCTAAGCAGTTAGAGATATAAAGTGTTTCAAGATTTCCAAATCTGCTTAGATCTACATTTTTTTCCTCGCGTGTAGACATTATAACAGATGAAGGAAATGGGGAGTATTTCCCCATCAAACCAACGTCCATATCAGCTAGTGGTATTATATAATGACAATTCTGCCTTACTCCAAAAAATGGAAGCCATGTCCCGCACATATTTGAACTCTGTCCGCTAGATTGATAAAACGCATACTCTCCAACGACGATGACATCTCTCACGATTCCGTCACTTATTATACTTATTTTTGCTAATGACTCTGCTTTATTATCTATTGACTTTGTTTCAAGCATGTTGATCTCCTGTTAGGTTACTATTTATACTTACAAAAACTCTGATTAACGTAAGAAGCCTCACGCCAACCACAAGCTTACTTTCGAAATTCATCCCAGATGGCAGCGATCACCACAACTACCCCACCGAGCACGAACAATCCGCTGATAAAAAGGGCAAAGCCAATAAAGCCTAAGGTGAAAAAATGCATAAGCCTATGTATCATCGCCACAACCGAGCCGCCAGCCTGTGAATAGAACAGGATAAACGACATCAAAATAGCAACGGCAATGGTGAAGCTTATGATGGCAAATTTATTCATGCCCATTCAACCAGTAGATATGATGTCCACATCTGACCACCGTAGTATTGAAACGACAGTCGGCAATAAGCTTATCGGCCAGCTGGCGGCTGAAGCCATTGATCGAATTCATCAGCAATGTATCGATATCGGTGGCCGATTTCTCAAGCTGAATTTTTTGTCGCCATAGCGTCGTCTTATTTGCATTGAGCCTAACCATCGCCGTGATAGCCAGATGCAAGTCATGCTTGTTTTGATAAAACGTCATATCATCGATTTTCACCGAAAGCGTCAGCGTGTTTCTGTGATTTGAGGCAGGGATATCGGCCTGATTCAACATATCAGAAATATTGTCTTTCAGCGACGAAAACAAGGCATCAAGCGAATAATACAGACAGTTATCCTCCTGACATCGCTTGTAATAGTTGCCTGGCAGATTATCTGAAATCACCTTGACATCGACGGCAGACGGCAGCACAAATTTTGTGGCATCGCCGTCATAGTGCTCGGTTGCTTTCGGAATAATCAACGCCGGCGTGCTGCAGGCTGCCAGAAATAGCGTTAGGATCACAAGCATGGCAATAAGCCCGTTTTTTCTCATTTTTTCACCTTTATAAATAATCGATAATGGGCACATCTTCTATCGCCCTCAACAGCTTTATCTTTGTGACCTCAGCACAGCTTAGGCTATCGTGAGACGACAAAAAACGAAAACAACCCGGATGAATATCCTCACTCAACAACTGCCTCAATGTCTCGGCACGATCTTTCAGTTCGCTATAGAACGATTTTGCCTTGAAATTACTGTTTTTATCATCCTGTTTATAGAGTCTGGCCAGGCTATAGAGCATGATATTGAGCTGAGATTGACTAAGCTCAGGCAACCAGATTAAAACATCGCCACCGTCATAGCTCAGACTATAGCGATCCATAAGCAGACAGTCACGGCAAAGTCGGCAGGCCAGCGCCAGATTACGGGCATGGTTATTGCCATAATCACCATCGAGATTGAGGATGTCATGATCGCCTCGCTCAATACCACAAAAGGAACAGGCTCCATTGGCTTGAGACAATAATTGATGACGTATCTTCTCATAGGCCGGCTGGCGCTTTCTCTGCTCAAAACGCTCATAATTACCCGATTTTGCCATCAACCTAAGATTATTCATCATTGATGGCCACCTGTTTCATTTTCTGATAGAGGGCATCGCAAACCTTATAAACCACCGGCTCTTTCAGCGCGACGCCAATCAAAGACTCGGCCTGGTGGTGTGCCCTGACGGCCGCCGCCTCGATAAAAACAGCATGACGCCCGACATTATTAAGTACATACCATAAGTGGCGGTCTTTGACCTTCAGCCATAAAAAATTAGCGCTTGCCACCGTGCCGCTTTTTCGTGCCAGCTCCAACATCTCAGTCATCATCGTATAAACATAATAATGCCGATGAATACACTTTTTCACCGCTTTGCTATCGATATATTCATAAGCCAGGCGATGCGCCGCGGTAAAATCGGGTTTATTATCGAGCGCCGTGTTATTAAGCGGCTCCATCACCGAGGTGGCTTTTGCGCGATCGTAGTTGACAAAAGCCGCCAGCACACCAAATAATGCCTTCTCCACATCCGTGAGCTCTTCGATGCCACGCCAGGGTCTGCCGATCTGCTCAACAAGCAGCTCATGCAGACGAAATGCATTAATGTTATGATCTGCATCCAGCAGTGCATGTGACTTTAAATACTCCAGTGGCGTCTCTGCCATACGCCATGCACCACTGTTGATATCCTCTCTCTCAAGATTCTTATCCAGAACCGGTGCCGTTTGTGGAAACTCGCGACTCAGCGCACCTACCAATGACTGACGCGAATGCCTTGTGATATGTTTACGCCCGGGATGATATCGATATAAAAGCACAATGGCAATAAAGCCAATGGTGATATCAAGCCAACGAAGATAATGCCCCAGCAGGCTTGAAATAGCATAGATATCGGCTATTGACACCTGTTGCACCGGGGTATGCAAGATCCACTTCACGACGTTGTCTGCCGTTGGCACAAAAAATCCCAACGATCTGGCCTCAAACAACTTCACGGTTATCATCAATCCCATGATCGTATCATGGAAATAAATAAATAAAGCCACCACGACCAAGCCCAGTACTAAGGCATAATAGATCAGGTGAGGCATATGACTGGATTGTTCATTACTCATAGCGTATCATCCTGGTTGCGGTGCTGTAACACCCGGATTTTTAGAACTGTCTTCCCATTTGACATCAGTAGTTGTAGCGTTATTAATATAATCCACTCGTTTATGATTGATAATAAAACCGATAAACGGCTTATCATTATTTTTCAGTGCTGTGGCCTCATGCGTTTGTAAAAATTCTTGCATCAGCTGCAAGGCGGCTCGTGGATTGATAATATATAATATCACCAGATAGTAATCCGGCACCGATTGCTCCAAATTAAAACGCCGAGATATCGACTCGCTCAATCTGCTTAATAAGGTGATATAAGAAGGCTTATCATCATATAACGCCTCGATTCGGCTATCCAGTGACTGAAGCCAGGGCAGCACCAGGATCTGCTGGAGCGATGCCGATACCATCGCCAGCGCCTTTTTTTTCTGTGCGGCAATATCCCATGAACTTGAATACTTGTCTTTAGCATCACGCTTCATCATTACTCATCACCTCCATCCAACATCCTATCCAGAATATCCTGCAATGGTATCTCTGGCTTTATCAGCCTATATTCCGTGATAGCCGAAAGACGCTCGGCAACATTCCTGGCAATCTCTCTGACGCGCCGTTTTGGCAGACCGTTTAGCACACCAACCTTTTCCAATCCCAGTTGAATCTTGTCAAAATCAATCAGGCTTTCCTCCAGTGAGAAGGCATCCATGTCAAAATAACGGCTCTCGACGCGCCTATCCAATGGAATCTTATAAAACACATCATTCCTGGAGTAAAATTCCACGTCTTCTTTGACATCATCGTCAATCCGATTATCCGCCTGCTCATAGGGCTCAATATCTTCATTGTGACCAATAAAGTTGACAACATGTTTGATATCGAAAGGATCAAGCTCAGATATCCTATGAAGTTTGGCGGCGAATGCATCGTCTTTGGCTTGCTCTTTGGCCACTTCAGTGTCGAGATTTTCAAAACACGCATGCAATCCCATGGCAAGCATAAGCCTTCTTAGCTCAATAAAATTAAGCGGCTCGACCTTCAAAAACTGATTGATTTTAATGCGTTTGACTTTAGGCGCATTGGCATAGAAAGAGGCCATGCGGATAATCTCAGATTTAAAGAAAATATGACCCTCTCCCTCACGCTGATCTTTTAAATCCATCAAATCAACACGTGAACGCTTTTCAATCGTTGCCTCCATGTTGTCAAGATAACTCATGGTGGTGGAATCTTTGTTGATATTATAGCTTTTGGCCACCGATACATAGGCCTCACCGGCCATCTTATTGAAGAACTCCCAGGTCTCTTGAGGATCCTCGAGCTTCATGCAGATCTTAATGTTGGTATTGGCACAGATAGAGGCGGCCTCTTCTTTTGATGCCTTTTGAAACGCCGGCAAATCCTGTCCGGCAAACACGACCGAAAAACCGAGAGAACGCGCCTGAGCCGGAACCACGGCAAAACCTTCGACGGCGTAATAGCCATACTCATCAAGAATGCAAAGATACGGTGTTTTTGCCGTGGTTGGCTTGGTCTCGATGACATCTTTATAATCGCCTTCGATCTTCTCACCAAGACCCGCCGCCAGCATGGCTTTCAAAGAGGCGATAATGAGTTTGCCAAGATTGGCAAGCTCAGGTGGTGATTTCTCTAGCGCCGGCAGCAAGACCACAAGAATTCGACGATTTAAGATCACATCTTTAAAATCCACCTCGGCAATATTCGTTCTGATGATATGAGCATAGACATCGGCCAGTGAGCCGAAGATCCGAGTCAACTGCATGATGATATAACCATGCTGCTCGTAGACCTTCTCAGGTTGCTCACCTTTGGCCGACATCTTATAAGCCGGCAAGCTCAAAAGATAGTTGCTCAGCGCGTCTTTGACGTCAAAGGGAATGTCCTTATCATAGATGTGTTCACCACCATATTCATCAAATATCTTTCGATCATGATATAAACCTTCTAAGGCCTCGATGGTGAAATAACGGCGGATGGCATTGGCATCGAGCAATATGGCACCCTGATCTCGAAGATAAACCAGCACTCGCATCAGCGCCTCGATAAAAGAGATGGCACGTCCTTTCCACATATCATCATTGCCACCACCTTTTCCACCTGAGTCCATCATGCTGATAACAAGCTGAGACAGCATACTCGACGAGCCAACGGCGAAGGGATTCAGTGTATTGGAAATAACGTCTTTCTGCGCGCCGATAATGTCTTTTGCCCCGGTCATAAAATTGATCACCAGAAGATCATCCTCACGCCCCAGTGATCTCGCCAAGGCAAAAACCTTGGCAAACAGCGCATTATCGCCCTTACCATCGACATAGATAAATCCACTGCCCTGCACCAAGGCATTATACGATAAAGACAACAAGGTCTCGGTCTTACCGCTTCCCGTTGAACCAAAAACCAGGCAATGTGTACGCATGTCATCATTGTTAAACCAGATCTCATTATCGGTGTTAATTTCATTGCCAAAGTAATAAATACCACTGGATTTGCCTGGTTTCGTTGAGCCAGGAGGCGAGTTATTTGGATCGCTACCCTTCTCATAAATCGGCTGTTTGAACGGCAGACGTCGAGCAGCACCCATGGAAAAACAAAAAACGATGATCATCATAAGCAGAATAACATCCGCCAGATAACTGAAAACAAGACCCAACAGCATCAGCATAAAAATAGCCAGGCACCCTCCGGCTCTGCTGGAAAGTAATTCCAGAAAACGCCTTGGAAACGATCGAAGGTCGCGAATCGAATGAACCGGCTTGTGTTCTTGCGCTTTTAATATTCCTCTGAACTGTTTGGCCATGGCACTATCTCTTGTGATGACCGATGATGCTTTCTCGGATAATGGTGAAGAAAGCCTTAAGACTCAGATTGAATCGATGCAGAATCGCCAAAAATATCACCGCAATAAGACAGATCAAAAAGGTCGACAATCGCATATGAAAAAAGAACAAAAGAAATGGAAAGCAAACTCGGGCATCGAGAAAATAAAATTTTGGATAATAGGCCGAGTCACGCCAGTGTGTCGCCAATTCATTATTTTTCATACACCAGTCCCCGTATGCGCTTTTGATAAGAATTCATCCCGCCCATATGAGTCATTATCCATAAACAACATCTTATTGCCGCCTAAGTTATTGTCATGATCACTTCTCATCTCTGGCAAATAGCGCATTGCCGTCTCTTTCGTGATCAGATTTTTCACCCATTTGAGCTTAACATCACGACTCAATGGCTGCCCAGATTCCACCAGCAACTTTTGCAACACGGTATTCATGGCCTCTGGTTGGGTGCTCAACAGCTTTTCCTTGATACTGGGACTCATGTAAAGATATTCTCGAATAGGAATACGGCCACCGCCGCATTTGGGGACTAAAGCCTGCCATAACACCAACTCTATCGTTGAGATCAGATCATAATAGGTATCGGAGCGATTCGCCTGTGATGTGGCATTTAGCATGCGCCTTAGGGTGTCGATAGCACCATTGGCATGAACGGTGGTATAAACCGGATGCCCTGTCAATGCCGCCTCTATCACCGCCGATATCGTCTCTCCATCTCTGGCTTCTCCCAGCAAGATCAACCCTGGTTTTCGGCGCAATGCATTTCTGACTCCGGCGGCAAAATTGGGCAGATGTCTGGGGATTTCACTCTGACTGACAATAGAATTCGGCTTATTGATGTGATCGTAGGTATATTCGATGGGTGATTCGTACGTCAACACCTTTAGATGATTGTTTTCATCCTCGACAAAGCTTCGAATCAAAGAAGCTAAAAGCGTACTCTTACCGGAACCGGTGGCACCACTGATGACCACCACCCCTTTCAGGCCATTTAAATACTGAGTCAACTGATCATCAAGCCCCATGTCTTTAAGCTCTGGGGGGTGACTGTTGATGACCCTCAGTGTCACCTGAGTACCATGATATCCCCTAAACAGACAGGCGGTAATATTAACCCGAAAGCGGACGGAGTACTCCGGCGTATTGAGCTGATAGCTGGTATCCAGATCAACACCGCTTTGTATCAGTGCACTGGCATTGGCACCATAGATATGATTGATAAAATCAGACAACTCCTGATGCGTTATTCGGCGATGAGTGACATGGTGCAACAAACCATCTTTCTCGGTCAGAATAGCCTCACCGGACTGAATGGTGATATCCGATACCTGTTTGTGATGCAGAAACAGCATAAGCGTGTTGAAGTGCTCCAGGGTGAAATAACTCGGCTCAGGCGTAAAACACAGAAGTTCGCTCATGATTTCGACACCACCGGCTGCCATAGATTTGATTTCAACAACAGCTGCGGCTCATCTTTTATCATCAGCTGTCGATTACCGAGCGAGACTTTATTCTTATCACCGACAATAGCACTATAACTTGATTTCACATAAACCGAAGAGATAAGTCCTTCGGTTAGAAGACGCTCATACAAAAGCATACCGGTGTAATCTCTCACCAGTGTATTTAAATCGATGCGATAGATGGTAATGGCCTGTTTGATTCCTTCAGACCATCCCGTTAGAATCCCCTGCTGCCAGATTTTGCGCTCATTCTCATCTTTAGGCAGCAATACCGAATTTGGCATATCGGGTTTAGGGACGCTTAAGCTGTCAAAATAGCTACGCCAGGTCGGCGGTGCAGTAACGAAACGAACCTGTTTGATAATCGCGTAAACATTGCCGGCGGCGTGAATGGTTTTGGCATCATTCGAAACCTTAACGCTGCCCTTGGCATCATCGATCACCGGGGGAAGCACATCACCGATCAACAGCATATTGAAATTGAAAAACGTATCGAGCTCATCACCATTGCGGTTTAGAAATTTTTCAATCTGCCCTGACTCATAATAAAGACCAGACTGCGCACCCAGTGAGATGGCGGCCTCTTTAACCGCTTTTAGGCGAATGCTTTGATCATCTTTTTGATAATAGGCCGACTCATTGCTGAGATTTCCCAGCGATTCCAGCGTCGTCATACCATGATCAATCATTGCCTATAAACCTCAGAGTAATGATTTTTTCATCAGGTAGAATACTGATCAGCGCCTTGTTATTTGCCTGAAGTTGAATATTTTTTAACACCTCTATGGCCGGTGCGGAATGATAATCGATATTGATAAACACCGGCATAATCGGCAGCGTACCATACTGCTGATAAGAGAATCCGACGGTTTGGGCAATTTTTTCCACCACGGTTTGGATTGGGCCAAACCAGCTGACCGAAATCTTCTGCTGCAACTGAGAGGCATTAATGTCACTAAATGGCATCGCCACCGGTTTATGTGCCGCCGCCTGTTTGATCGCCGCTAACTGATCGATCGAGTATCGAGTCTGGCTAATGGCTTGACTCAAGTCTTTCTCAACTCGCTGCTGATTTTGGAGCGAGGCGGCATAATAGGCCTTCTCAGCCTCTAAACTGGCATCGCTGGAACAGCCCGACAACAGCAGAGAACCGATAACACATAAACTGATTACTTTCACGGACACCACCATAAAATTGATTAACCTGTGGTAACAGCGGTGATCTTAAATCCAGAAATAATTGAACTGACATTGCCGGTTATGCCACCGGTTGACGAATTGGCGATCACCGCGGCAATAGTGCCTACAACCAAAAGCGCCCCGCCCAATAACAGATAGACAAACCCCTGCTTGGTCTGTGCCTGCTGCCCACCGCCTTGCGGTCCATGGCCGGTTCGTAATTGAAACAAGCCCATGATAATGAGGACGACACCGGCAAAACCACAGATAAACTCGATAAAGGTCAGCGTTGTCATCAAGGTTTTCTGCCAGCCTGAAAACAACTTGGTTACCGTCGAAGTCGGCGCGTCCGCCATACTTACCTGTATACTGGTCATCAGCATCAATAAAGCGATACCTGCTTTTCTAACCGCAACAATCATTGGCTTCTTCATTTTACTTCTCCATTTGGTTGGTTATGTTTGTCAATAGAATTCAAGCTTTATTTGTTCAACAAATAATCAGGCATAAGAAACTGTATACATATCACCAATTAAATGTCTTATAGCTGTGCATGTTACAGATAGTTTTGGAAAAATGCGCTCTAATTTTTTTGATGCTTTTACAGTCAAATTATCACAAAAATGACTATTCACCCTGATACAAAAACGCTCTAAAATTTAGAGCGAAATTTGCCATTGACATCTGATATACTAAAGTAAGCAATTTTATACATTGGAGCAACCGATGAGCTCAATACTCGACCTTCGTCAGAATCTACCCGATGCCAATAACATCACACTGGAAATGTTGCCAGCCGATGTGCAGACAAACCTGCTTTTTCAGCAAAACCTTGCTGCTATATTTGGTCCAGCACCTGAAGAACCCGATGAGGTTAAAGCTATGGACTTCAACAAACTTTTTACAACCCATCCGTCATATTTACGGTCACGACCCACCCAGAAAGACAACTCCAAACAGGATCAGACACCCCCAAAACCATCTTCAGAGTCCAAAGCAGACAGTGAGCCTACCCCACGCCAGCGACTGATTAAACAGCTGACCTTAGCCTTTAAAAATGGTTATGAGTTGGTGGTGGCGCCCGGCAAGGGTATGGAAGTTCTCCTTGACGCCGCCAAAGAGGCGGCCGCTCAAGCACAAGTGGAACCCAAAGACGTCATTAAGCCATCGAAGGCGAGCCGGCCATTTAGCAAGCAAGAAACCGTCATATTCAATCAGGCCATGACTGCCATATCAGAATATAATAATACCAGCTTTAGCATGAGCAAAACCATAAACTCATTCGTTAACAATCTACTGAAAACTCCCTAAAATTTTGGCATTGCTGTTATGGACATAGTATAAAGGGCAATTTGCCATCCATG
>JBMSHD010000063.1:0-13227 GCA_049416425.1 Francisellaceae bacterium
ATGGTTCAACGCCATTGTACAAGGTTTTCAATTTTTTGGGGAGTTTTCAGTATCTATTTGTAATCATACTTATGGAATTAGTGTCTATTTTTGCTGCCTATTTTCTGGGGAAGTATAAAAAACATTTCACAATCAACAGTTTTATCGTGGGGATAATCATTAGTGGAATCGCCATTTTGTTTTTTGGGTTGGCCTCTTCCTATTTTTGGATGATTTTCAGCCTATGTTTCTTATTTATAGGTTTAGAGGTTTCTCAACTATCTGCCAGCTTTCTATTAAGAATGGAACTGCCACAAGAACACAGAACCCAAGGGCTATCGTTCTCAGTTGTTCCTTATTATTGTGCTGATTTTTGTTCTGGAATATTCTTCGCCATATTGTTGCAATATTTTTCAACTGAAACCCTTTTAATTAATGCCGGTACACTGCTGATGGTTTTAGGAATTGGTGCTTTAGTAATGGTATTCAAGCGGCACCGTCAACTTAATTTTTACAGATGACAATAACGGCACCGTCAACTTAACTTTTGAAAGCGGCAATAAGGAACATGTGCAAAATAACTTCCCATATATAACCACTATGAAATCTTGACCCACCCCTAAACGACTTTTTAATTTCTCTCATCAAATAATAAAATCTCATTTCATTCCCCTGATAATTTCGTTAACATAGAACCCTATGTTACTTTGATAATTTAATTGCGATTCCAGGATCCGATAGTATGCAACAAACCTATAATTTTTTAACGATTGAACAACAGACTCAACAACGCTGGCGTGATAGAAAAAGCTTTAAAGCCGAACCGGATACTTCTAAAGAGAAATTTTACTGCCTGTCCATGTTACCCTATCCAAGTGGTTCTCTTCATATGGGACATGTTCGTAATTATACCTTAGGCGATGTTATCACACGTTATCAAAAAATGCTGGGTAAAAATGTATTGCAACCGATGGGATGGGATGCCTTCGGCCTTCCTGCTGAAAATGCCGCCATAAAACATAAGAAAGCGCCTGCCGAGTGGACCTATAGCAATATTCAACATATGAAAGATCAACTGCAATCACTGGGTCTTGGCTATGACTGGGATCGAGAGATTGCCACCTGCCAGGACAGCTATTATCGCTGGGAACAATGGTTCTTTATTCAGCTGTATAAAAAGGGACTGGTCTATCGCAAAAATTCAGTTGTCAACTGGGATCCTGTCGATCAAACCGTGCTAGCCAACGAGCAGGTTGTCGATGGCCGCGGATGGCGATCCGGGGCATTGATTGAGAAAAAAGAGATTCCACAGTGGTTTGTTAAAATCACCGATTATGCCGATGAATTGCTTGCCGATCTCGATAAATTAAGTGGCTGGCCTGAGGCTGTCAAGATTATGCAGACAAACTGGATTGGAAAATCGAAAGGAATCAATATCCGCTTTGATATCGTCGATGAACGGTCATCTATTGAAGTATTCACCACTCGTCCCGACACCTTGATGGGAGCGACCTTTTTATCCATTGCCGCCGAACACCCTCTGGCCTTAAAAGCCGCCGAAACCAATGCTGAAATTGCAGCCTTTATTGCCGAATGTAAGACAACATCCACCATGGAAGCTGATCTTGCCACCGCCGAGAAAAAAGGCATGGCCACGCCTTTTTATGCCATCCATCCCATAACGGCTGAGAAAATGGCCATCTGGATTGCCAATTTCGTGCTCATGGGCTATGGCACCGGAGCGGTGATGAGCGTTCCGGCACACGATCAGCGTGACTGGGAATTTGCAAAAGTCTATGATATTCCACTGAAACAGGTTATCACCACCGATAATGCAAAGATCGACTTGAATGTCTCATCATTCGAGGCTTATGGAAGATTGATCAACTCCGGTAAATTCGATGGTCTCGACTTCGATGATGCCTATGAAGCCATCAAGAAAACTTTGATCGATAATGGTCATGGCTATGAGAAGATCAATTTTCGCATTCATGATTGGGGCGTATCGCGCCAACGCTACTGGGGCTGCCCTATTCCTATGATCCACTGTCATCATTGTGGCATCGTGGCTGAGAGCGAGGAAAACCTACCGGTTAAGCTGCCTGAGAATGTCACCTTAGAAGGTGTTGGCTCACCATTGACAACCATGTCAGAATTTAGAGACACCAGCTGCCCGAAATGTGGCAGAGAAGCCGAGCGCGAAACCGATACTTTCGACACCTTTATGGAATCCTCTTGGTATTATGCCCGCTATACCTGCCCTGAGACTGATGCCATGCTCGATGATGAGGCAAATTACTGGCTACCGGTTGATCAATATATCGGCGGCATCGAACATGCTATCATGCACCTGTTATATGCTCGCTTCTATCACAAACTCTTGCGCGATGCCGGTCTAGTTAAAAGCGATGAACCATTCACCAATCTTTTGACACAGGGAATGGTTTTAAAAGATGGCGCCAAGATGTCGAAATCCAAAGGCAATACCGTTGATCCACAGCTGCTGATTGAAAAATATGGCGCCGATACCGTCAGGCTTTTCAGCATGTTTGCCGCCCCTCCTGAACAATCCTTGGAGTGGTCAGATACCGGCGTAGAAGGGGCGCATCGCTTTTTGAAAAAACTGTGGAACTTTGGTTATGACAACAGAAACAGTCTGACTGACATAAAAGACGCCGATTACTCGAGTCTATCTGCCGCGGATAAGAGAATTCGCTTTGAAATTCATACCGTTCTCAAACAAGCCCGATTCGATTTTGATAAACTGCAATTTAACACCGTGGTCTCCGGCGGCATGAAAATCTTAAACGCGCTGCAAACGGCCGAATCTGCCCTGCTTAAAACCGAGGGTCTTGGTATTCTTTTGCGCCTGTTGTCACCTTTTGCACCCCATATCACTCAGCATATGTGGCAGGTGCTTGGCTTCGGTGATGATGTGCTTGATGCACGATTTCCTGAGGTTGATAATAAGGCGTTGATACAGGATGAATTCACCCTGATCGTGCAGGTTAATGGTAAGCTTCGCGCTCGTCTATGTGTGTCATCGGAAATGGACGAGGAAGCGATAAAGACACAGGTTCTTAATGATAAGGCCGTGGTAAAATTCGTGCCAACACCACCTAAGAAAGTCATCTATGTACCCAAAAAACTGCTCAATATTGTGGTTTAAGGAGCCGATATGATAATGAATAATAAACGACTCGGCCTTAAAATACTGGTCATCGCTTTTTTTGCCGTCGTCCTCTATGGCTGTGGCTTTCATTTACGCGGACTCAATCAGCCTCTACCTAAATACATGGAAAACGTCTATATCGATTACAATGGCAACGATTACCGCTTTATCAATGATTTAAAAAGCGCTCTATCGGCCACAGGCGCCAAAGTGGCAGACAACGCCAACAACGCCGACGCCGTGCTTAAGATCAACGATGTCAACCAGTCATCCAGACTCATAGGAATCAGTGGAGGCGCCTCTTCAAATCAATACGCCCTAAGTGTCATTGTCAACTACAGCGTATTGACAAGAGATCTTGCTCCGGTGACGGATAATATCATCGCTCAAGCTTCCCAAAGCTATAACACCAATGCCACACAGCAATTAAGCGATAACACCCAAAAACAGCAGATTTATCAATCGCTATCGACACAAGTCTCAAGCGATATCGTCAATCAGCTCGCTCAACTCCCTGGTGATAAATTTAAGCCCGCTGCCAGCAAATCAGGCACAACGCCAGCCGATGGCTCTGTCTCAGATCACCGCCAATGACGATAACATCATAAAAAAACAACACAGCGTGATGATAAGACTCATCACGTTCAACTGACTTCTTTTGCTGACCACGGCGATAACAAACCAGCTTAACATACCCCAGACAATGCCCTCAGAAATCGACAGCGTCAGCGGCATGAGAATAATTGTCATAAATGCCGGAATGGCCTCTATCGGCTGATTCCAATCGATATATTTAACCGATGCCATCATAAAGCTGCCAACGATAACCAGAGCCGGAGCCACTACAAACACCGGCACCATGGTCACAAGCGGTGCCAGAAACAGAAAAGGCAAAAACAAAAGGCCGACAACGATGGCAACAACACCCGTGCGCCCACCAACTGCCATCCCCGTAGCCGATTCAACATAGATGGCACATGGTGAGCTGCCACAGATTCCAGACAGCGTCGCCGATACGGAATCAATCACCAGAGACTGCTTGATGCGAACTGGATTGCCATTCTTGTCGTACCAGTTTGTCGCCTGTGCCAAACCGATTAAAGTCCCGGTGCTATCAAAGATATTGATAAACAAAAATGTAAACACCGCCGGCAAGATGGCTAGCTTAAAACTCGAAGTCCAGTCGATGGCAAAAAACAGTGAGAAATCTGGCCAGGCAAAGAAGTGATCTGGCATCGAGATCAACACATGATCGCCCCATATTCGTCCAAATGGCAGCGCCATGATGGTACCGATGATAATTGCCAATAAGATGGCAGCCTTTATTCTTAAAGCCAGAAGTCCAGCCAGAATAAAAAAGCTCAGCAGAAATATGGTCGTTTGCGCACTCAACGGCGTGATTTCAAGAAGACCTGAAGCCGACTGTTGAATAAAACCGGCATTATAGAAACCAACAAGCGCAATAAAAATACCGATACCGGCACCGATTCCATGTTTCACAGCCTTAGGAATACCCGCCAGAATGCGAGTGCGAATGTTGAAGATCGCTAAAAGAATAAACAAAACACCCGAGATAAACACGGCACCCAATGCGCTTTGCCAGGGAATTCCCCAGGCCTTGACGATGGTGTAGGTAAAAAATACATTCATTCCCATTGCCGGAGCCAAGGCATAAGGGTTTCTGGCGTATATTCCCATGGCAATCGAGGCAAAAGATGAAATAATAACCGTTGAGGTCACCAGCGCATTTTCATCCATTCCAGTCTGCCCTAATATTTTGGCATTGACAACGATGATATAGAGCATGGCCAGAAAAGTGGTCATTCCCGCGATAATTTCGGTTTTGATATTGGTTTGATTTCTCGAGAATTCAAAATATCTTTGAATTGATGTAATCATATTTATTCAAGCTTAAACGAAAAACAATATTGTACCCGCTAATAAAACGCAACTCTAGCGTTATTTTTCTCCTCAACCCCTTCTCACTATTCTTAAACAAAGACCCGCCAAAAGAAAGTAAACAATCTACATTTAATATCAAATTTTTTGTCCTTTTTCACAAATTCCGTCCTTTTTAATCTAATCTGCATTGACTTTAACTACCAATCTTCACAAAATAAGCTGGTGTTTAACTAAGTAATCGGGGAAGCCATCATGGCGATCGCTGCAAACAACAATACGGAATATAAGAAAATCGTCTATATGATATGCCTGATAGGCGCCTTAGGTGGCTTGCTATTCGGTCTGGATCAGGGTTTTATCGCCAACTCTTTATCCACTATCGACAAAGTTTATAGTCTGGATACCGGACAGGGTGAACAGTATTCTGCTGTTTTAGCCTGGGGTGGAATTCTTGGCGCCTTGCTAAGTGGTATTTTAGCACGTGTACTGGGTCGCAAGAAAGTTCTGGTGATCGCCGGCTTCTTATTCAGTGCACTGTCGCTGATTTCGGCTTTTCTGCCACCACTTGAAATTCTAAGCCTGTGCCGTTTTGGTCTCGGTTTTGCCGTCGGTATCGCCTCTTTCACCGTACCACTTTACCTGGCCGAGACGGCACCGACTAAGATTCGAGGCGGTATGGCGACGTTATTTCAATTGATGATCACCATCGGAATCTTTGTCGTTGCCGTGACCAATGTCTTTATTGCCAAGGCGCTTGGACATGTTGAGATATCTTTGACATTGATGTTTCTCGTTATCTTCATCTTTGCCCTTATCATGTTTATCGGCAGCTGGTTTTTACCTGAATCCCCGCGTTGGCTGATACTGACAGGAAAAATTGAAAAAGCTACCGATGTGCTGAAACGAGTCAGAAACACGCAGGCAGAAATCGACAGTGAAATGCAGGAAATATCAGAAAGTATCTCTAGCAATAAAGGCATCGGCTGGTCGATGCTGGGCAAGGGATTTTTCTGGAAAATTCTGATTGTCGGCGTGGCACTGCAAATGTTTCAGCAACTCGTCGGTATCAACATGATGATCTACTATGCACCGACTATCTTCGGATATGCCGGCATGACCGGACTTGTTGCCCTTTTGGCCATTCCAACCGTGAATATGCTGTTCACCTTTCCAGCCATTAAGTGGATTGAGAAATGGGGACGAAAAAAACTGCTATATGTCGGTGCGGTTGTGATGATGATCTCGATGTTTGCCGCCGGATTCGCCTTCTATGCTATTGATGGCTTACCTGCCGATAGCGCACACCCCATTGCCAATATCGTGCTTTTGCTCTCTGCCGTGGTTTATATCTTTGGTTTTGCCTGCTCCTGGGGACCGGTCGTCTGGGTTTTGTGCTCAGAAATATTTCCACTGAAAGGGCGTGAGATCGGCATGACGGTTACCACCATGATTAACTGGACATTTGCAGGGCTTGTAATGGCCAACTCACTGAGCTTCATGAAGGCATTTGGAAACTACTCTGTTTTCTTCCTCTTCGGTGGCTTCTGTATCCTGGCCATGATCTTCCTTAAGCTCTTTGTCCCTGAAACAAAAGGAGTCTCGTTGGAGCATATCGAAAAAAATCTAGAATCCGGTGTGCCGGTTAGAAAAATTGGTCTGTAATTAATAAGCCCCATTGAGGCAAAGCCTTTGGACGTTCAAACAACGAATGAATTAGCTAAATCGAGAGACCTTAACGGCCTCTGCCAATTTAGTAAGCATGTCAGCCGTCTCCTGCCAACCGACACAGGCATCGGTAATACTCTTGCCATACTCTCTCGGTGAAGCATTGATAGACTGATTGCCCTCCTTAAGATTACTCTCGATCATCACACCCATAATGTCTTTTGAACCATCAACAAGCTGTTGACAGACATCATCGATCACCTGCATCTGTTTTTTATAATCTTTGCTGCTGTTGCCATGGCTGCAATCAACCATCAGTTTGTGTGAAGTATTATTCGCCTTCAAGGCAGATGCTGCCTTATCGATATGTGTTTTACTGTAGTTTGGTCCACTCTTGCCACCACGTAAAATAACGTGCGCATCATCATTGCCTCTTGTTTCAAAAATAGCCGTCGTGCCCTGTTTGGTTACCCCCAGAAAATGATGCGGTGATTTTGCCGCCTTCACAGCATCGATGGCAATTGAGATATCACCGTTAGTTGCATTTTTAAAACCCACTGGACAGGATAGACCCGAAGCCAGTTCCCGATGAACCTGACTTTCTGTTGTTCTGGCGCCAATCGCCCCCCAGGCGATAACATCCGAAATATATTGTGGCGTGACGACATCCAGAAACTCGGTAGCACATGGAACACCAATACTGCAGATATCCAAAAGCAGGCCTCGAGCCAGTTTAAGTCCGGTGTTGATCTTAAAACTGTTATCAAGATAAGGGTCATTGATAAGCCCTTTCCAGCCAACGGTAGTACGCGGTTTCTCAAAATAGACTCTCATCACGACAATCAATTCATGGCTATGCTTGTTAATCTCATCGGTGAGCAATTGCGCATATTCTTTCGCCGCCTCCACATCATGAACAGAACAAGGTCCGACCACGACGACCAGACGATCATCCTTATCATGCAACACATTCGAGATGGCAAAACGGGTATGCTCCACCAGATCAGATATCTCATCGGTAATGGGTAACTCTTCATTGATGACACCAGGAGGCACAAGAGGCTTGCGATTTATGATACGTAGATTATCCGTTTTTTGTTGTGTATTTGACACCAAAGTCTCCAGCTTGATTTCATTTATTTCTTAACACTATAGCATAGATCAGCACGTCAAAGCGCTTAAAAATGTCGAAATTTACGACAAATTATTATTTCTTTTTTCGATAGATATACCTTGGCATCAACTCATCGGCGATGATTTTATTTTCAAAATCAATTCTAAGCAAAATACCCAAGGCGAAACACATGATCATCAAACTGCTGCCACCATAGCTGATCAAAGGCAGAGTCAGGCCTTTGGTTGGTAAAACCCCGATATTGACGCCGATGTTGACAATGACCTGAAACACGACCCAAAAACTGATGCCATAGGAAATATAACTCTGAAAATGGCGCTCAAGCTTATAGGAAAACCAGGCAATCTTCATGCCTTTGAAAATCAACATGGCATAAACCACCAGCAAGATCATCACACCCACAACACCGAGCTCTTCAGCGATAATGGAGACAATAAAATCGGTATGCGCCTCGGGCAGAAAAAATTGTTTCTGAATGCTGTTGCCAAGGCCGTCGCCAAACCACCCGCCTCGCCCGTAGGAAATCAAGGCCTGCACCAACTGATATCCTGAAGTATTGGCATTCTCCCAAGGGTTTAAAAAACCGGTCAATCTGGCAAGCCTATAAGGCTCAAATACCACTAAAAGCACCGCGGCAATCGCACCTGTTGAGATGACGATCGCAAACCATCTAAACTTGACTCCCGCCATAAACATCATGCCAAAGACACAGGTAAACATCACCACCGAGGCACCGAAATCTGGCTCCATCAACAATAATAAAGCCATAACAGCCAGAATGATAAGTGGTTTAACTACACCCAAAAAAGTTTCTCTGGCATATTGACCAAAACGCACCAGATAGCCGGCAAAATACATGATGGCACAGAGTTTGACGACTTCCGAGACCTGAACATTGATAATAAACAGAGGAATCCAGCGTCTTGAACCATTGACCTCTCTACCAATGCCGGGGATTAAAACGGCAATCAAAAGCGCAAAAGCCATGATCAACCATAATCGATCAAGTTTCTGATAATTATCACTGGGAACCAGCAAAGCCAATAACAAAATGCCAATACCCAGAATTGCAAAAAAACCCTGACGATAGACATAAAAAAAGGGATTGTGATAATCATAAGCCGCATCAACCATGGAGGCTGACGAGACCATAACCCAGCCGAAAGCCAAAAGCCCAAGAATCAGAAAAACCAAGCTCATATCGAGTGTCACCGGCGCTCTTATACGCTGACGCGGCACATTTCTTCGCCTCAATCGTTGCATTAAATACCGCATTATTCACCACCCCTCTTTGTCACTAATCCGGTCATAATTTCAATCACCAGACTTATCAGCCTGCATCAACCGACGCACCAACACACAGATGACAATGCCGCCGATGGCAATAAACATAAAGCTCAAAAGTCCAACAGCCATATTCTGTTTCGCCACGGCGATATCATTCGGCAATGCAATAAAACTCGACATAAAACCGGCCAGCTTTCCACCTATGCCTAAAGTGACAAGCCAGATGCCCATATACAGGGAAACGAAATTGGGAGGTGCTATTTTAGTTACCAGTGACAAGCCGATGGCAGAGAGCGACAACTCGCTGATCGACAGGACGATCAGACCCGATATAATAACCCATGCCGACACTTTGGCCTCACCGGCTGAAAAATAACTGCCTGCCCAATAAAGCAGAAACATCACGGCAATCAACACAAAAGCCAGCCTAAATTTATCGATATCTGCCACCGCCTTTCCCTTCGATTCAAGCCTCATCCACAGCCTTCCCATGAAAAAGCCAAATATCAACACACCCAGTGATTCGACGCCTAAGAACTGAGAGGAGCTCAAACGGAAAAACAATACTTTATGATCGACAGCCAGGCTTATGAACAAGAGCAGCGAAATAAACAATTGAAAATACAAGGCCCAGTATAAAACCGACAACAGAAAAAACACCAGTGCCTTGATCACATTTCTCCAGTATTTTTTTCGTGCCGATAACAATAAAATGCCAATGCAGACAAATGCGGCGATGAGAATGGAGAAGTCAGCCAATATTGGATTTTTCAAAACCACAAACACGCAGATGATATAACCACCCAGCACCAGCATCGCTTTCACTGTTTTCATGAGATCAATCGTGACATCGGCAATATATCTTCTGACCACAAAAAAACCGATAATTAAATTGAGACTGATTAAACAAGCCACGATCAGGCTGGAGTAAAAGGGTGCGCTGAAACCGTAACTCTCTTTTAGTGAAGAGGCCATAAAAAGTGCGAAAAATGAGCCGAGATTAATGCCAACATAAAACACATTGAAACCAAAGTCTCGATTGCCATCGGATAGAGCTGACTTATCATAAAAGCGGCCGATAAAGGAAGAGATATTGGACTTGATCAATCCCGTGCTTACCGAAATAAGAGCCAACCCAAGATATAGTTCGTTTTTAGAACTGCTCAACGCCAAAATTCCACTGCCTGCAATCATAAATAAGGAGCCCAGAAAAGCGGCTCGATAATAATTGATCAGCTTATCGGCGACATAACCACCGATCAATGCCGAGATATAAACCATACTAAGCACGGTACCAACGAGTGTCGCACTCTGTGATTGTGCAATATTAAAGCGTTCGATCAAGAAAAAGATCAATAGCGCCTGGATCACATAATAGCTATAACGCTCACCAAACTCCGTCAAACTGCCGATACACAGCACTTTATATTGATCATGACTGGCATGGTGGGGCTTCATATCATTTGTTTTCATTCGATTTCCTTAAATCAAATTCATCGACATATTCCTGCCTTTGATGCACCAACTCGATGAAATGCTCACCTCTTTGGACAAAGCCAGAATAGGCGTCGAAGCTGGCACAAGCCGGCGCTAGCAGCACGATATCACCACGGCTGATAGCAACAACAGCTGCATCAAATGCCTGGTTTAAATTCTCATGGAGCGTCAGCTTAGAAAAACAGAATTGAAGCATCTGTTTTATCTTAAATCCATCCTGACCGTAGATGCAAACTGCCTTGACAAAACGATTAAGCATCGGACACAGCGCTTTAAAATCAGCCTCTTTATGAACTCCACCCAACAGCAATGTGATGTTTTTCTTCTTCACATCGCCCAGCCCTTCAACAGCGGCAATGGTAGCACCGATATTCGTGGCTTTTGAATCATTGATGAAAAAGACACCATCGATTTTGGCCACCAGCTCACAACGATGCGCAAGACTCATAAAATTTGCAATGACGGCACAGGCTTTTGATCTGTTTAAATTCAGATAGTCCACGATTAAAAGCACCGCCATGATATTGATAAGGTTATGCCGACCCTGCAGTTTTAGCTGCCCGGCATTTATAACTCTTTCTCTATCGATACAAACATTGCCGTATTCATCGATGAAATTTAAGGCGTTGTTAAAAAAAATTCCATTACTCATTTGAGTCTCAATCTTGTCTTTTTGATTGACAATGATTCTGTCACAACGATTTATCAGACTCAGCTTCGAGCGCCTGTAGGCGTTAAAATCTTCATAGCGATCAAGATGATCTTCGCTGATATTTAAGATGCAGCCAACGCCAAATCGTGCCATTTTGATAAGATCCAGCTGAAAACTCGACAATTCCAGCACATAAAAATCATAGTCATCATCAAGCTTAGACAACACCGGCACACCGATATTACCCACCAGCGCCACCTTATAACCTTCTGCTTTAATAATGTCATGGATCAGCGTCACCGTCGTCGACTTACCATTGGAACCGGTGATGGCAATAAGCTTCGTCGAGTGCGACTTTATTGCCTGGTAGAACAGATCGATATCACAGACAACTTTATCCCAGTCGTTCAATAACTGTAAATAAGGCGCTTGATTAATCGGAATTCCAGGACTGACAACAATCAGATCATAACGCATGAGATCAAGATCCGACCAATTAGAAATAACCGCCATTGACGACTGTTTCCTTCCGTTTATATCATAGATATCGATACCCACAGCGAACCGTTTAAGATAGTGATAAACCGACTCCCCTGTCTTACCTAAACCCACAATCAACACTCGATTAACTATGTTTTTATCATAAATATAATGAGATTTCATTATCTGACCTTAAGTGCCATCAAGCCAATCAGGACGAAGATAACACTTAAGATCCAGAGCCTGACTACCACCTTATTCTCTGGCCAGCCCTTGAGTTCAAAGTGATGATGAATCGGAGCCATCCGAAAGATACGTTTTTTTCTTAATTTATATGAACCGACTTGCAGAATAACCGAGATGGTTTCGATCACGAACAAAAAACCCATGATGAAAAACACCAGCTCCTGGCGAATAATCAGCGCAATGGTTCCGAGAGTCGCTCCCAATGCCAGCGATCCCACATCACCCATGAAAATCTCAGCAGGATAGGCATTAAACCACAGAAAACCAAAACCGGCACCACAGATAGCGGCACAAAAAACCACAAGCTCTTCAATCCCGACATTCGGCATGTATTGAAACAAAAGATGCTCGGCAAAAACACTGTTGGTGATAACATAGCTAAAAACACCCAGTCCTGCGGCAACCAGCACCACGGGCAAGGTTACCAGACCATCAAGACCATCGGTAAGATTCACTGCATTTGAACTGCCGACGATGACGAAATAGCCCAACAATAAAAACCAGGCTCCCAGATAAATGACCCAGTCTTTGGTAAAAGGAATCGCCAATTTAAAATCCATATATCCATTTAATAACCAATAAATCCAATATACAACAATAATTGCCAGGATCGATTGCAATAAATATTTATATTTGGCTCGAAGTCCTTGAGAGTGTGTAAGCACAAGCTTCAAAAAATCATCCATAAAACCAATGGCACCAAACCCCAATAATACAAATAATAATACCCAGACAAAAGGACTGGAAAGGCGCGCCCACAAAATCACGGCAATAACAATGGAGAATATCATTAACGTCCCACCCATCGTTGGCGTACTTTTCTTACTATAATGGGACTTCGGTCCCTCTTCACGAATCACCTGACCAATTTGCATTTTTTTGAGCCAGGAAATCATAGGTTTTCACATACAAAGATTAATAATAAGCGCCGTCAACGCCGACATTAAATCACGAACGGTAACATAACTGCCAAAAATATGAAAAAAACGGATGTATTGCGCTAAAAAATCGGTTAACCATAAAAGCATATGTGATTCTTTGTTATTGTTTTAAACAATACAATTGTATTGAGCACACCGCATTAATACAACCAACATTTCTGCACTTTTGCTTATTTTATTGACTTATGGTGAAACGATAAAGCAATGCAAACTCCGGGCATAAAAAAACCAGCGTATAGCTGGTTTTATAAGAATTAAAGACCTGACGATG
>JBMSHD010000064.1:0-13142 GCA_049416425.1 Francisellaceae bacterium
TACCCGGGTCTACTCGACCTCGCGTTCCGCTCTCCATGTCTCGCAGCGATTGAGATGGCACTGGATGATTATTTGCTGCATGGATTTATGCCTGCCATCTACGCCAAGAACATAGACTATCACAGCCTGTACCGCAATTACGTCAGCACCTATTTGGAGAAAGACGTTCGTCAAATTACCAAAGTACATGATCTTCTTTTATTTCAGAAATTTTTCAGACTTTGCGCCAGCCGTATCGGCCAGCTATTTAGTCATGAAAGCCTCGCCAATGAAGTGGGTGTATCATCCACAACCATCTCCAACTGGCTATCGGTTCTTGAGGCCTCCTATATTATCTTTCGCCTCCCCCCTTATTATGAAAATTTCGGTAAACGTCTGATAAAATCATCAAAACTCTACTTCTTTGATGTTGGTTTAGTAAGCTATTTGCTAGGCATAGAAAATACCACTCAAATAGCTCGAGACCCATTAAGAGGCAATATTGTTGAAAATTTGGTGATTTTAGAGCTGTTAAAAGCAAGATTCAATAAGGGACTTGATGCCAACCTTTATTTCTTCAGAGATAGCCACGGCAATGAGATAGACATTATTTATAAACATGGACATGAACTCATTCCGATTGAAGTGAAGTCGGCTCTAAGCTTTAATAACAGCTTTCTAAAAGGATTAACGTATTTTGACACCCTCGCCGGCGATAGAGTCCCTACTGGATTTATTTGCTATGCAGGCCAGCAAGCATTCACTCTTCAACGTAAATTCCAACTCATCAATTTCAAGGATATCGCCAATAAATTAATTTCATCGCTTGAATAAACACCGACATAAAAACCTGCTCATAGCTGCCCTGATAATTCAAAATATTTTTTCATCACCAAAAGCCCAATCAAGCGTTCACGTTTTTTATTTTTAAACTGAGCCACATATTCATTGGCGTTTTTGATAATCTCAAGCGCCTCATCGGTGTGTTTCGAATAGTAGTCGATTTTTTGTTCGAGGTTTTCATAATCATCATCGAGTAAAACATAATGGTAATCGGGAATCAATCGCCCTTCCATAAACCAGGTTTCAAATTTAGGTTTGGGCATAAAACACAAGGAATTGGATGACATGATCCACTTGGTATTGGTCGCGACATCCGTACCTTCAATGCTAAGAAGAAATTTATAGCTCAGCTGTTGTGACAGGCTCATAAAGTCTTTGTAGGTCTTCTCACCTCGCATCCGTTTATTGCTGTCTCCAATATTGCACTTTGGGTGATTATAATACTTCTCCAAAAGTTTTACCCTATGCGGGCGCCCGTGACAGGCACCACGCCAACAGGCTCTATTTTTCTTGTTTTCAAATGCCAACGGGTCATTTATAAAGTTGAAATGGCGCACGCTATCGAGATTTAACAGTAACGAATTTTGATTATCATCGCCGATGGGGCGACTTTTAACAAAGACCGGAATATCTGGAATATGCGTGATATCACCAAATAAATAATTTAACTTTAATCGCCTATTGAAATAGCGAATCAATCCTTTGAAATCAAGGACATAGGCGCTATTTCCTTTGTGTTTGAAATCCTCTATGGCTATCGAATCCTTAGGCTCAAAGGGTTTGGTCAACTTATTATAATAATTAACGCGATCGAAGATATAGTCACGATCACAATCATCTAATGTCGCCAGTATTTTTTCATACTGGCGTTCATATAGGCTTTTTGGCAAAAGGTTGGCGGCAATATTTTTGGAATAAAAGCGCATTTTTTTTGATTTGTTAACGATATCCAACCATTTCATGATAAGTAAATCAACCAAAGCTTAAATTTTTATTGGTTCTAAGTTTACGCCAAAATCAACCAAAAAAACAGCAGCAATCCATCGGGCTTTACTCTACTTGCTTTGCTCACCCCTTCTTCTATAAAAAAGTTGCCCCGCGCGTTCAATATGTGATAATAGCGCGGCATTTTGAATGGTTGATACTGCAATCAGGTCAAAAGTATAGGGCAAATTCAATTCATCCAATGCTCTATCGATCTGATACAGCCTCCTTTGATCAATACCATCCCCATCGATAAACAAGTCTATATCTGATCCAGGTCTATAGTTACCCTTGGCTCTAGAGCCAAAAATCACGACTTCGTCTATATCCAAAAACAGCTTAAAAACGCCACGAATTTTCGCTATTGTCTGATCCGACAATCCAAAGCTCGTCATTCCATTTGCGCCTTCTGACTATCTAAACGATCCAATAATGTCAGAAATTCTTTATGATAATGCTCGCAAACATCTTGATAAATAATATCTGCCGTCTCTTCATTGTAGGTATGAGAGCTTAACTGCCTTGCCTTGATCATCTGCATCCAGATATCTCCATTGATGATCAGGCCTCTCTTAAATGCCATACGAAATGCGTCACGGGAGCCTTGGATCGATTCATCGCCTTGATAGCTATAAAAGTCTTTAATCGTATTCCAGGCCAGCTCATAAGTAAACTCAAAAGCCTGTATCAAGCCCTGCTCTTCAAGATTGGATAGCGGTCGAGTCTCTGCAAGTCCCACAGCTTCTGAGAGATTGCTTAAAGCCTTTCTATAGTTTTCCAATCGTTGAATCCAGCGAATATCCATTCATCATGACCTTTACAATTACTACTGCATAATCCAAATAGTCTATAGGAGATTAAAAGGCAACACAAATCATAAAAGACTGAAAACCGCCAAACAACATAGCAAAACCGCCTGCCGATACGTTATAATAACCCACTTTAGATAGCGCGCCTCCCCGCCACAAACTATAAAATTTGCAAGACGCACAAGGATTCAAAATGAAAATTATTTCTTTTAACGCCAATGGCATACGCGCGGCAACTCGCAAAGGCTTTTTCGACTGGTTTATCAAACAGAATGCCGACTTTTTGTGTTTGCAGGAATCCAAAGCCCAGTTTCACCAGCTTGAAGACGATGCCATCTATTTTCCAGATGGCTACCACTGTCAATACAAAGATGCCGTTAAAAAAGGTTATAGTGGTGTGGCGATCTATGCCAAGAAAAAACCCAATGCTATTATCGACACTCTGGGCATTGACTGGGCCGATCGTGAGGGGCGTTTTATTCAATTTGACTATGATAATCTGAGCGTGGCATCGCTGTATCTGCCATCAGGTTCCAGTGGCGATGAAAGACAAAGCTATAAGATGGATTTTCTAGAAAAATTCACACCTGTTTTAAAAGAGAAATTACATTCGGGACGCGATTTTATCCTCTGTGGCGACATCAACATCGTACACAAAGAAATCGATATCAAAAACTGGAAACAAAACCAAAAAACCTCCGGCGTTTTGCCACAAGAGCGAGCCTGGCTTGATCTGATTTTCGATGAGATCGGATGGGTCGATGGCTTTCGTGTCGTCAATAAACAGCCACACCAATACACCTGGTGGTCTCACCGCGGTCAGGCTCGTGCTAAAAATGTCGGCTGGCGCATCGATTACCAGATTGTTTCTCCATCACTTAAAGCCTGCGTCAAAGACGCCAGCATCTACACCGATGAGAATTTCTCCGATCACGCTCCTTTGACGCTTGAATATAATTATGACTGGTAAATACAGGGCAAATCCCGTAAGCTATGAGTCTGGTTTAATCAACATTTTATCTACCGCATTCATGACCCAAACCAATACCGCCGATCAGGATTTTATCGAAGCGATTGAAACTCAGCGTCAAGGTTTTATGGCGCGCCTCAAATCGCGCTGGAATGTGAAATCTAACCTTGATGTCATCGTCATCCTGTTTGTATTTTCAATCACGGGATCGGCGGCCGTCAGCATTGCCGCCCCTATTATGCACTGGATCGGCTTATCTTATGAGACCACATCGGGCTGGATCTTCTGGCCGATTCGTATCGCTCTGATCTGTCCCCTATATCAAGTTTTACTGCTTATCATCGGCAGTATCTGCGGTCAGGGACGTTTTTTCCTGGCTTTTGAGAAAAAAACGGTTGGCCGTCTCTTTAAAACGTCGAAGAGCAAATAGATGCGCACTTTAATTCAGCGAGTCAGCGAGGCATCAGTTACCGTCGATGGTGATCGAATCGCACAGATAGGCCGAGGCATTCTGGCATTGATGTGCATGGAAGAGAAAGATCAAGACCACAACTATGACAAAATGCGCCATAAACTGATCAATCTCAGAATTTTCGAAGATGATAATAATAAGATGAATAAAAGCGTCAAAGACATCGACGGCGCGATTTTGCTGGTGCCACAGTTTACCTTAGCCGCAAACACGGATAAAGGGCTGCGTCCGAGCTTTTCAAACGCCTGTCCTCCCGATATTGCCAGAGCAAAATTCACAGACTTCACCACACTGATGCAACAAACTTATCCTCATATAGAAACCGGGCGCTTTGGTGCCGATATGAAAGTCGCTTTAATCAACGATGGTCCCGTGACATTATGGCTTCAATCATGAGAAAAATGTGCATCGTTGGCGGCTACGGCGCCATGGGGCAGATGATCTGCCGTTTTTTAAGTCAATTATCCAACTATCAGGTCACACTATTTGGTGAGAAGGATTGGGATGACCCTAAATCCAAGCTTAAAGCTCAGGATCTGGTGCTGATTTCGGTGCCGATCGATATCACCGATGCGATTATCGAAAAAGTCGCAATCTATCTTGATAAGCAAACGATTTTAGCCGATTTCACCAGCATCAAGGCCGATCCTTTAAATAAAATGCTGAAATCACATCAAGGACCCGTTTTGGGACTGCATCCTATCTTTGGTCCGACGATTGATGCGGCCGAAAATCAAGTGATTGTTGCCTGCCAAGGGCGAGAACCTGAAAAATATCAGTGGTTTTTAGAGGATTTAAAGCAGCTTGGCTTCACGCTGGAGGCAATGAGTGCTAAAGAGCATGATAAGGCAATGGGCTTTATCCAGGGCATTGAACATTTCACCACCTTCTGCGTCGGCCAATATCTTAAAAAAAATCACATCGACATCAACAGGTTGATGAAAATCGCTTCTCCAGTCTATAAGATGGAGTTAAATATCATCGGTCGCCTATTTGACCAAGATCCCGGTCTTTATGCCAATATTATTCTGTCTGACTCATCCCGTCTGGCACTGATAGCCCAGTTTGCCAAGTTTATCGGCGATGAGGCCGAAGCAATTCAGACGGGGAACAAAGCCGACTTTATCGATAAATTTAACGCCGTAAAACAATGGATGGGGGATTTTACCACTCAGGCCTATAGAGACAGCGATCAGCTGCTTGGAGTGAAAATCAATAAATCATAAAAAAAACCGTAAGCGTCATCGTTATTTTACGCATGTTCCTTATTCAGAACCAATCCATTGTCTCCAGATTAAAAACAGCGCGGCAAAGCTTCTGCATTCGATAAAAGCCGGGTGCTCAATGAGATGATCAATGTCTTTGAGTTTATAACTCACCACCTCCAAAGGCTCGGGTTCATCGCCATCCAACCGCTTTGGTGACAGATTTTCGGCCTTGACAATAGAGATATGATGCTTCATGTAATTTGGCGACAGATAGACATCCTTTAAAAACGTGTAGTTTTTCGCCGTGTAACCCACCTCCTCCATAAGCTCTCGATCTGCCGCTTCAAATAAATCCTCATCGGCAAACAATGAACCCTTAGGAAAGCTCAAGGTGTAATCCTCAATACCCACCGAATACTCTTTAACCAAAATAATCGTATCATCATCGAGCAGTGGTACAATAAGCACCGCACGATGCATAATCGCTGTGGGTCCTACACATTCATAGATGCGCTTATTGCCATTGGAAAACGTCAGCTCAATCTCTTCAATCTTAAAAAGGCGTGATCGTGCCAGCTCTCTTCTATCATTAATTATTGGTGGTGCATTCATGAATATTACGGCTTTTTTGTCTATAGTCATTATTATGCCCGTTTAATCAGGATCTTGCACCATGCTTCAGCTGATTTATTATGTGCCGGACACACACCTGGAGGTCACCAAAAATGCATTGTTTGACATCGGTTGTGGCCAGCTTGGCAATTATAGCCGCTGTGCCTGGCAAACCAAGGGAGTAGGGCAATTCATGCCGAATCAGGGAGCCGACCCATTTATTGGCACAGCCGATGCACTGGAATATGTCAATGAGTTTAAAGTCGAACTATTAGTACCTCAAGCACTCATAGCTCAGGCCATTGCCGTGCTTAAGCAGCATCACCCCTACGAATGCCCCGCTTATGCAATCATTGAACTTGTGGATTTCAAATCATTGTTTTGACTCTTTAAAAACCAACAACAGGTGAAAAAATGAAGAAAATTGCCATTGTCTATCACAGCGGCTTCGGTCATACCGAAGTCATTGCCCGTCATGTCTTTGAGGGAGCAAAAGCCGTCATCGACATCTCAGCCGAGCTGTTTAAAGCCACAGACATCACCGATAAGCCTGAGGTTTTAAACGACTACGATGCCATTATCATGGGTGCCCCAACCTATATGGGCTCTCTATCGGCAGGGCTCAAATCCTTCATGGAAGCCTCGTCTCTACTGTGGATGGAGCAAAAATGGAAAGATAAAATTGCCGCCGGATTCACCAACTCACACAGCCTAAGCGGTGATAAACTCGATTCGCTGCTGCAACTGGTTGTATTTGCCGCTCAACACGGTATGATCTGGGTTGGGCAGGCCGAGATGAATCACTCGCCTGATGGCAAAGCCGGCCAACCCGAGGCCATAAATCGCATCGGTTCCTGGGTTGGACTGATGGCTCAATCGGAAAATGCACCACCCGCGGAAACACCACCTATCGGTGACAGAGAAACGGCTGAGCGGTTTGGCAGGCGAGTGGCCGAGATAACGAAAAATTTTAATTTAGCAAAGAGGTAAAGATGAAATATCTGCATAGCATGGTACGTGTGCATGATCTGGAAAAGTCGCTGGATTTCTACTGCAACAAGCTCAATATGGTCGAAGTTAACCGCATGGAAAATGAGAAAGGTCAATTTACACTTATTTTTCTCTGTGCCAAAGAAGATGAAGACCAGGCCAGAATCAACAAAGCACCACTTTTAGAGCTGACCTATAACTGGGGCTCCGATGAGCAATATGGCTCGGGACGCAATTTTGGCCATTTGGCCTTCTCAGTTAAAAACATCTATGAAACCTGCCAGAAGCTCAAAAATGCCGGCGTCACCATCAATCGACCACCACGGGACGGTCACATGGCTTTTGTCCGCTCACCCGATGGCATATCCATTGAGCTGTTGCAACAAGGTCATCCGCTTGAACCTGCCGAGCCCTGGATCAGCATGCCAAATACCGGCAGCTGGTAATTCCTAAAAGCTCTTTTAGCGTTATTCGTAGAACCCCCTTCCTGCCTCCCCCTTAACACAAGTGGGAGGAGACAAAAATAGCCTTCCTAAATCACTCCGTGGCAATGTTTATATTTCTTACCTGAACCACACGGACAGGGATCGTTTCGTTTAATTTTTGGCACGCCTCTGACAAAAGGTTCTTTCCTGGTTTGGTTGGAGGATTGTGAATCGGCAGGCTCGGCATCGGCCAGCACATTCTCGTGTTGAGCCTCAATACCTTTAAGCGAACTCTTCCACTCTTCTTCCATGGCTTTTGCCTCTTCAGGCGCGGCAATGCGAATCTTGGCCAGATTGGCAATCACCTCGTATTTGAAATTATCGAGCATGCTGGAAAACAGCTCAAAGGATTCCTTTTTATATTCATTCTTGGGATCTTTCTGCGCATAACCTCTCAAATTAATGCTCTGACGCAGATGTTCCATGGCATTTAAATGCTCACGCCAATGTGTATCAAGCCCCTGCATCAGCGTGATCTTTTCAAACTGATGAACAGCCTGTGGCTCAAGCGGCGCCGTTTTTGTGGCATATTCATCGACGATGGCTTTAACCACGCTATCTTTTAGTGTCTCTTCCGCCATATTTTCATCTGTTTTTAACATCGCCTTAAGATCAATTTTCATGCCAAAATCACCGGATAGTGCCTTTTCAAGCCCATCGATATCCCACTGCTCTTCCATGCTACCTGCCGGGATATAATCATGAAAGAGCTTCTCGGCCACATCATAGCGCATATGACCAATCAGATCGGAAACGTCTTCCTTACCCAACAGATCCTGACGCTGTTTATAGATGACCTGACGCTGCTCATTGGCGACATTGTCATATTCCAGGAGATTTTTACGAATATCAAAATGATACTGCTCAACCTTGCTCTGCGCCTTGGCAATAAAGCGGGTCATCAATCCAAACTGAATGGCTTCACCACCGGATAGAGCACTTTTCATGCGATTTGCCAGGCCTTCTGAAGAGAAAATACGCAACAGATGATCTTCCATCGACAGATAAAAACGGCTCTCTCCAGGATCGCCCTGGCGCCCTGATCGTCCTCTTAGTTGATTGTCGACCCGGCGTGAATCATGACGCTCAGAACCGATAATGCAAAGACCACCGGCCTCCAACACTTTGGCATTTCGATGCTTCCAGTCGCTTTTGATCTCCTCGATTTCCTGATCCGTTGGCGCTTCAAGCTCGGCGATTTCGGCCTCCCAGCTTCCACCAAGAATGATATCGGTTCCGCGGCCGGCCATATTGGTGGCGATCGTCACCGCCGAGGGCCTGCCAGCCTGAGCGATAATTGCGGCTTCTCTCTCATGCTGCTTGGCATTTAAGACATTATGTGCAATTTTCTTCTTTTTAAGCAGGGTCGCCAGTACCTCAGAGGTCTCAATCGAAGCCGTACCGACTAAAATAGGCTGCCCCTTGGCAATCCGCTCTTTAATATCATCGACGATAGCTTTGAATTTATCCATCTGCGTGCCATAGATTTTATCATGATGATCTTTGCGTCTGGGCGGCTTATTGGTTGGAATAACCACCACTTCAAGATCATAGATATCATGAAACTCAAAGGCCTCGGTATCCGCCGTTCCGGTCATGCCAGACATTTTATTATAAAGCTTGAAAAAATTCTGGAAGGTAATCGATGCCAGCGTCTGATTTTCGTTTTGAATCTTGACGCCTTCTTTGGCCTCAATCGCCTGATGAAGCCCATCTGACCAGCGTCGCCCCTCCATGGCACGCCCGGTGTTCTCATCGATAATAATGACTTCCTGATCACGAATAATGTAATCGACATTGAGCGTATAAAGCGAGCAAGCACGAAGGCAGGCATTTAAATAATGCATTTTCGTAACATGCTGTGGACTGTAGAGATTATCACCCGGCTTAAGCACGCCTTCTTTGACCAGCATCTCCTCGATTTTCTCATGCCCGACATCGGTCAGATAGGCCTGTTTTGATTTCTCATCGAGATAATAATCCCCATCATTGGCTTCTTTATCGGTCTGTTTTGTCAGCATTGGCACCAGACGGTTAAACAACAGATACATCTCTGAGCTGTCCTCAGAAGAACCTGAAATAATCAAAGGGGTTCTGGCTTCATCGATCAAGATCGAATCGACCTCATCAATGACAACAAAATTTCGTGAGCGTTGCACCTGCTCCTCTTTGGAAAAGGCCAGATTATCACGAAGATAGTCAAACCCAAACTCATTATTAGTCCCGTAAGTGATATCGCAGGCATAGGCGGCACGTCTAGCCTCAGGCGACATATTAGAGATGATCACACCAGTTGTCAGTCCCAAAAAGCGATAAATGGCTCCCATCAGCTCAGCATCACGCTTTGCCAGATAATCATTGACGGTAATGACATGAACCCCATCGCCACTCAAAGCATTAAGGTAAACCGGGAGCGTTGCCACCAGTGTTTTCCCCTCCCCAGTACGCATTTCAGCCACCTTCCCGCTGTGAAGCACCATGCCACCGATAAGCTGGACATCATAATGGCGCATACCCTTAACCCGCACCGCCGCTTCTCGAACCACGGCAAAGGCTTCAGGCAACAGCTGATCAAGTGTCTGTCCCTTCGCCAGCCTGTCTCTAAACTCCTGAGTTTTTGCCTTAAGCGCTGTATCATCCAGTGCTTGAATTTCAGTTTCCAGGGCATTGATTTTCTTAACCGTTTTATTCATTTTCTTTATCAGGCGTTCATTGCGACTGCCGAAAAGTTTTTTGATCATCGTATCAGTTCCATAATCTGCTTGAGACTCAAAGTATATTCAAGCCTGTTATTTAAAATTCGCTAACAAACGATTATACTTTAAGTCACAGCATAACGAAACTTTATGTCGCCAGAAATGCCGCCTAAATCACTTAAGTCCGTGGCTCAGCTTTTGTCAAAACGCACCAGTACACTGGCTGCCATCAAAGCCTGTTTTGAGCAATCTCAAATGGCCAATGCCGAGCTATCACAGCTCGATGTTCCCTATTTTAAATACGTCAAGGCGGTTTACTTCGACGGCAGGAAATTAATTTTGAGCACCGAAATTCCAGAGCTTCTATCTAAATTTCGTGAAAATCAGGAGATGCTCATTCGCTATCTCAACCGCATTAATCGCTTCCGCCATGTTGATGAGCTAGTGGTGAAACTTCATTTCTCTGCAAAAAAACAAGCGTCTAAATCAAAAACACTGTCAATTTCTGCCATTTCCAGTTTCAAAACCTTGGCAGATCACAGTGAAAATGATCAAATAAAACAAGCCATAGCTAAACTCATTCATAAAGGAAATCCATAATCCGATGTACAAACATTTATTTTTTGATCTTGATGGCACCTTGGTTGACAGCCTGCCTGATATCACCGAGGCACTTAATCTCATGCGCGCCGAATTCAATCTCACACCCATAAGCCTCGATATCGTCGCCGGCATCATCGGTAAAGGTTTTCCAACGACAACCCGCCGCGTACTGGCATTGGATCTTGATGAACATGAGGTTGAAAAACAGGCGCACAAGGCACTTCAATACACGTTGATGTATTATGAACAGAGCATGGGCAAATACACCACTATCTTTCCAGGCGTGATTGAAACCTTACAAAAGCTGAAATCCAGGCATATCCCGATGGCAATCGTCACCAACAAAGAAGAGGAACACGCCATTAAAGTGCTGGATCAAACAAGCCTATCTGCCTATTTCGATGTTATCATTGGCGGAGATACCACTGACGCCTATAAACCCGATCCCGAACCGCTCGAATATGCCATGAGTCAGCTCAATGCCATGGCGGCAACCTCATTGATGATCGGTGATTCAGCCAATGACAGCGAATGCGCCAATGCCGCCGGCATCGATATCATCCTCATCGATCATGGCTATAACAATGGAGTTGATCTGTCCTCCTTAAAGCAAAACGGCATTATCAACCATATCGGTGAGATACTCGATTATATTTAATGCCTTTGCATTATTGCAAAACGCCCCTACGACTCATCAGATAGAAGACAAACCTTCAACTTTCTAACAGCAATACCGCATTTACTTTAGTTTAACCTTGACAATGCCTCAAAGAATGTCGAAACTCATAACAATTTCGCTATTTAGAGTCTTAATGATGACACTTTTTATTTTAATGTTGATAATTGCCTATCTGTTTGGATCAATCAACAGCGCCATTATCGTCTGCTTATTGATGGGGCTTCCTTCGCCAAGATCGGTTGGTTCCGGCAACCCAGGGGCGACGAATGTCTTGCGTCTTGGCAACAAAAAAGCCGCTGCTATCACGCTAATCAGCGATTCCTTAAAAGGGGTTATTCCCGTTGTTGCCGCCCATCTTTTGGGACTCAATGCCACCATGATTGGCTGGGTCGCGCTGTTATGCGTAATGGGGCACATCTTTCCTGTTTTCTTCGGTTTTAAAGGCGGTAAAGGTGTGGCGACATTAATCGGTGTCATCCTTGGTTTCAATTGGCTTTTAGCCGTTATCTTCATCATCTCCTGGCTTATTGTCGCCGTGGTGACACGCTATTCCTCTCTCTCGGCGCTGATTGCCATCACTGTCACCGCCATTGCCGTCATCTTCATGTATAGCTCACTGACCGCCCTGCCGTTTATTATCATGGCGGTGATCGTTATTCTTAGACATCATCAGAATATCGCTCGTCTGCTAAACGGTACAGAAAGCAAGGTCGGCGCCAAAAAGTGATGGTGGAATCCGTATATGCTAAATCATCGCGCCTATGCCAAAATTGATCTCGACGCTCTGCACCATAATCTTCAATTTATCAAACGCCTACACCCTCACAAGCTTATTATTGCCATGCTCAAGGCCGATGCCTATGGACATGGTGCCATAAACATTGCCAAATCACTTGATGGTCATTGTGACTATTTTGGTGTCGCCAGCGTTGAAGAAGGCATCGAGCTTAAAACCCATGGCATTTTACAGACAAAAATCATGATATTTTCCGGCTTCTTTCACACCGATCAGCTGCCTTCCTTGATTAAATTTGATTTAATTCCTATTATTCACAGCCGCTATCAGTATGAACTGCTTGAAGATTATTTCTCACATAAAAACAGTGAAATCTGGCTCAAAATCAATACCGGCATGAACCGACTAGGCATGAATGAGCAAGATTTTAATGCACTGTATCATGAGTTAAAAGCAAAATACCAACAGCCTATCCATGTGCTGACACATCTGGCTGAATCCGAAAACGCAGATCAAACATTTACCAACCGCCAACTCGATTGCTTCTACCACTTGATCAAAGATAAAAAACTCGGACACATCAGCGCCTTTAATTCCGCCGCTACTTTGAGGCATCCTTTCAATAATCACGGTAACACCATAAGAATAGGCATTGCCTTATACGGGATTAAAACCATGGACGATAACGCCAGCGACAGACTCAACCCGGTGATGGAAGTCTGCGCTCATGTCATCGCCATTCAGCACCTCAAAAAAGGTGATAGCGTCGGCTATAATCGTCTCTATATCGCCGATGAGGAAACAAAAATCGCCATTATCTGTTTTGGTTATGGTGACGGTTATCCACAATTTGCGCCAAACGGCACCCCGGTGATGATAAACAACAGGCTCTACCCCACAGCCGGAAAGATATCTATGGATTTGATGGCGGTCGATATTGGCTCTGACCCGATTGAAATTGGTGCTCCGGTAACACTGTTTGGTAAAACATTGCCTCTATCCGAGCTCGCCGCTAAAATTGGCACGTCTCCTTATGCGATGATGACGGCCATCAATCCCAGAGTAAAACGCTGTTA
>JBMSHD010000065.1:0-13105 GCA_049416425.1 Francisellaceae bacterium
CATCTTTAATAATGATGTTTTTAAACTCATCGGCTGTTTTTAAATCCGTGTTCGAGGTGATGGTAAAATTACGATATTCACCACGCACACTGCCACCGGAGAAGCTGATATTGTTGCTGTTTAGTGCATTTTGTACATCGCTGACCGTCACGCTCAAAGCCGCCATCTTCTGAGGTTCAAGCCAGATACGAAGCGCATAGTTATTGGCGCCGTAAATCCATACCGCACCCATCCCAGGAATGGCGCGAAAGACAGGAGAGATATACTGGTTGACATAGTCTCTGATCTTCGCCGAACTTAATTTATCATCGGTCACACCGATGGTCAGCACTGGACGCTCAACACTACCCTGACTGATGCTGGGTGCCGATATATCTGCAGGCAAATCGGAAATACCGGATATATTATCCCTGACCTGCCCCATGACATCCGTCATATTCGCATCCGGGGCAAACGTCAGCGAAATTGAGCTCTTGCCATAGGAACTCGTTGAGCTCATGCGCTGTAAACCATCGATATCGTATAAGGCATTTTCAACAGGAATGGTGACATCGTTTAGCATCAACTCCGGTGAGGCGCCGGAATAGCTGATGGAAACACTGGCCGTCTTTTCAGTAATTTTGGGGAAATAGCGCAATTCCAGATAAGTAAAACCAACAACACCAAGCACAATGATTAAAAGACTCAAGACAACGGCAAATACCGGCCGTTCGATGCATATGCCTGAGAGTTTCATGACTTCGGTGTTCCCTTTGATGTTACAGCCGGGCTATCGACCGGATTACCAACATGAAGCTTAACCGCCTGCGCAATCCGATCAAACGGTGGCGGTGGAATATCTGACTCAACAACATGCTCTCCATCCATCAATTTATTGCCTCCGATAATGACAATACGCTGCCCCTCTTTTACACCAGAGGTAATCTCCGTCCAGCCCTGAGAGATTAAACCGGTTTTAACGGCCACCGATTGAACCGTATCATTTTTTTCAACCACATAGACAAAATTGCCATCCTGATTGACCTGGATGGCCATATCCGGCACGACCAGAATTTCACGACGACTTTTGACCGTCTGAGATACCGACATAAACATCCCTGGCGATAACAAATAATCGTTGTTTTCTACCTCTGCTTCGATGTCGATCGTTCCACTTGCCATATTAACCGTTGGAGAGATATAGTTGACCACTCCATGAAAAATTTGATCCGGGTAAGTTGTACTGGTCAAGGTGACCTTGTTGCCGATGGCGATTTTAGGCTTGAGATCCGATGGCACCGCATAACGAATTTTAAGCGGATCCTCCTGAGTCAACTGTACGACATTGCTCCCCGAGGCAATGTAGGCGCCAGAGCTATACTGAAACGTCCCCAATACACCACTGAAAGGCGCCTTTAACTGATCCTGAGCCAGCACCACCTGTTGCTGTTTAACCTGCGCTTCGGCCTGTTTTAAAGCGGCATATTTCTGATCGATGTCTTCTTTTGAGATCGCGCCTGAACTCTCCAAAATTTTAACGCGGTTATAGGTCTGCCTGGCTAGATCAAGTTGAGCCTGTAAATCCTGTAATTTAGCCGCGTCTTCCTGATCATTCAAAGCTGCCACACTTTCGCCTTCAAGCACACGATCACCGTTTTTGAAAAAAATTTTTGCCAACGTACCATCATTGTTAAAACTTAAATCCACCTGTTTAATCGCCAATAGGTGGCCGACGGCATAAATAGTATCCGGCACGTTGACCCTCTCAACCATACCGATATTGACGGCAACTGTTTTCTCAGTCCCGGTGTTTGATTTTTGTGCCCATGCCCCATGCACGGCTGTAAATAACATTCCCATCAGCAATAAATATTTATCCATTCTTAAGCGCATACGACAGTTTACATTTAGGCTTTTCTGACTAATTAGGTTAAACCATTATCGCAATATTGCACACAAAAATCACCATGAACTATCCTATCTGATGGCAGTCCTGATTGAAATCAGAACTTTTATTATTCAAGCTTTCAATTATTTTGCACAAAAAAGACTCTATCGTTCGTTTGAATTTTGCTGTCAAACATATAGTCGAATAACACTTTATACACTATAATCTCGTTATTATCATAATTATTGAAATAACGATTTATGCACAACATACTGGGACGGCGATTATTTATATTGAGCTTTCTTGGCTGTATGGCGCTTATTGCCGCAATTCTGTACTTCGTTTTTATCGAACATCTTAATCCCTGTCCACTGTGTATTTTGCAACAATTCTGCCTGCTGCTTTTAACGCTGATCACGCTTGTCGCTCTGATTTTCAACCCCAAAAAAATCGGGGTTTATGTCTTTAGCCTGCTTTTAGTATGCATAGCGGGAGCTGCCAGCTTTCTCGCCATGAAACAGTTGTGGATGCAGGCCTACCCACAAGAGTATGTCGGCAGTTGTTCAGCTGGAGTCAATACACTGTTTCACAACTTACCCTTTCTTGATTTTCTAAAGCTGTTGTTTCAAGGCAGTGGTGACTGTTCCGTCGTAGAATGGTCATTATGGGGTCTTAGCATGGCAGGATGGAGTTTAATCTTTTTTGCCGGCTTTGCCATCGCTCACCTCGTTCAACTGCTGTTTTATAAATCCGATCACCACCAACCCCAAAGTCTTATGGAGTCTCAATGTTAAATTCGTTCACTCAAGCTTCCATGAAAAAACGCTTAATCGCCTTGGCCATCGTTGTTGCACTCATCATCGTTATCTTCGGTGGCATCTTCGGCTTTAAGCATACCGCCGATAGCAATAAAGCCGCCATGATGTCAAAATGGGTCATGCCGCCGGCTGAAGTCACAGCCAGCAAATCCAAGATGACCGATTGGCAACCTGTTATCAATGCCACAGGACAGGCTGTAGCCATTCAAAGTGTCAACGTCACAAGCCAGGGTTCAGGGCTTGTAACCTCAATCTCATTTAAAGCCGGCGATTTTGTCAAAAAAGGCCAGGAGCTGTTTCGTCTCGATACCTCCCAGTTAAATGCGCAACTGGATCAAGCAAAAGCACAGATGCAACTCAGTGAGATCACCTATAAACGAGATCAAAAACTCTATACCCAAAAGGCCGTATCAAGTCAGCAGCTGGATCAATCACTGGCTAGCTATAATGCCGATAAAGCCAATGTTGAGTCCATACAGGCCAATATCGACTATCGTATCATCAAGGCGCCCTTTTCAGGAAAAATAGGGCTCCGAAACATCTCCCTGGGACAGTATTTTGAACCGGGAAGCGCCGCGGCAACACTAACTCAGGTAGCACCTATCTATATTGACTTTCCCGTCTCCCAAAACTATATATCTCAACTCAAGATTGGCAGTCAGATCAGTTTTACCTCCGACAGCTATCCAGGTCATGTCTTCACCGCTGATATCACCGCGCTTAACTCCGAGATCTCAGATAATACTCGAGCCATCGAAGTCCAGGCAACCTATGATAACAAGGATGACAAATATATGATCTATCCTGGCATGTATGTCGATGTCAGGGTCATGTTGCCCAAGCTGCATGATGTTATTGTCATTCCCAGAAATGCCATAAGTTATACCCTTTATGGTGAGAATGTCATGGTACTTGATCCGGTGATGGAAAACGGCAGTCCCGTTATTGCCAAATACAGCAGTTTTAAAGACGGCAAGATGGAGATGATCTCCACCGGCAAACCGGAATACAAAGTCAAACAGATATTAGTCACCAGCCAGATGACTCGGGATAATGCCGTTGTCGTCAAAGGAATAAAAGCCGATGAGCTGGTTGCCACATCGGGGCAGAACAAACTGGAAAACGGTTCAAATGTTATCGTCAACAATGATTATAACTTCAAGAATAATCCATAGGTCATAAATATGCGTTTTATTGATATTTTTATTAAAAGACCGGTACTCTCGACCGTCATCAGCCTCCTGATTCTGGTGTGCGGAATCGGTGCCGCTTTAAGCCTTCAGGTTCGCCAATACCCATATATGGATAATGCTACCATCACCGTCACCACCGCCTATCCCGGCGCCTCCCCTCAAGTGGTACAGGGTTTTATCACCACACCAATTGAGCGCTCTGTCGGCAGCGTCAATGGCATCGATGATATGACCTCTTCCAGTGCTTTGGGTGTCAGCACCATCACCATCAATGTTAAACTCGGTGACAATCCAAATGATGTCTTAAGCCAGGTCGTCCAAAAAGTCAATGCGGTTTTAAACCAGCTGCCACAAGGCACTCAATCCCCTACCATCAACATGCAGTCGGGAAACAGCTTTCCCTCCCTTATTTTAAGCTTCACCTCCGATACCCTCAATGAACAGGAGATCACCGCCTACATTCAGAATCAGTTGACGCCAAAGCTCAATTCCCTAGGTGGTATATCACAGGTCATGATCTGGGGCGAGAAAGACTATGCCATGCGGGTTTATCTCAATTATGACAAGATGGCACGCCTGGGAGTTACAGCAGATGATATTGCCACAGCCTTGAAGAATAACAGCCTTATCGCCGCCGGAGGTCAGATCAAAGGCCCTTATTTCAATGTAACACTGAATCCCACAACCAACCTTGAATCAGCAGAAGCCTATAAGCAGCTAGTGGTGAAAAATGAGGATGGACATCTGATTCGACTCAATGATATCGCCACCGTCACGCTCGGAGCGCAAAATTATGATTCCAATGTCAGCTTCAACGGCAAAAAAGGCGTCTTTGCCGGCATTATCACCGCCTCGGATGCTAATGTGCTAAGCGTGATTGGAAATGTTAAACAAGCCATACCAGGCATTATCGCCTCACTGCCAAGCGGGCTTAAAATGAGCACCGTCTATGATACCAGCACCTATATCAATGCTTCAATAGACGATGTGATTCAAACGCTGATTGAGGCCATTATCATCGTGATGGTGGTACTGTTTTTGTTTATCGGCTCTTTTCGCTCGGTGGTCATTCCCATCGTCGCCATTCCGCTGTCGATTATCGGCGCCTTTTTTCTCATGTTTATCATGGGCTTCTCCATCAATCTGCTGACGCTGTTGTCGATGGTGCTGGCCATCGGGCTTGTGGTTGACGATGCCATCGTTGTTCTGGAGAATATCTATCGCCATGTCGAAGAAGGCGAAACCCCATTTAAAGCGGCAATTCAAGGCGCACGTGAGATTGCCAATCCAGTTATTTTAATGACACTGACCTTGGTGGCCGTCTATCTACCCATTGGCATGATGGGTGGGCTGACCGGTATCCTCTTCACCGAATTTGCCTATTCATTGGCAGGAGCTGTTGTCATCTCTGGGATTGTTGCCTATACCTTCTCACCGATGTTATGTTCCAAAATAATCACCACATCGATTACCGAGCGCAAAACCGTGCATATCATCGATGGCATCTTCAATAAAATTAAAAATGGCTATGGACGTGCGCTTAAACAGGTCTTAAGCGTCAGAATCGTCATTCTGCTGTTTGCCGCCGTGGTGCTGGCGAGCTGCTATTACATGTTTATCGGCACCAAAGGTGAGCTGGCACCAACGGAAGATCAGTCTTTCATCGGTTTTCAGGCAACCGCACCATCGACGGCAAATATCAACTACCTCGATACTTTCACCCCGGCCATTTATAAAGATATCCAGTCGCTGCCAGGCGTTGAGGACAGCTTTGTGGTCAACGGCTGGCCAAATGCCAACAGCTCATTTGGCGGTGCCGTGTTAAAACCCTGGGATGAGCGTGATCAGACTCAGATGGCCTTAAAACCCATTTTGCAAAGCAAGCTCAATAATATCGCCGGCATGCAGATCTATACGTTTGAAATGCCACCGCTTCCAGGGGTATCCTTTGGCGCTCCCATGCAGTTTGTTATTCAATCTATCTATGGCTATCCGGCGCTCGATGAGCTGTCACAGAAATTTGTCAATAAGATGATGTCAAGCGGACTGTTCGTCTTTGCCCAAAGCGATTTAAAATTTGACAACTCTCAGCTGGTTATCGATATCAATAGACAGAAAGCCGCCGATCTTGGCATCACCATGAGCCAGATCGCCGCCACGCTCAGTTATGCTTACTCTGGTGGTTATGTCAATTACTTCAGCATGCTGGGCTACAGCTATCAGGTTATTCCTGAGCTTCAGGATGATTTAAAGCTCACCAAAGAACAACTGGGACAAATTCAGATCAAGACAGCCTCGGGGCAGCTGGTGCCATTGTCATCGATCATAAGCTTTAAACAACAGAGCGTGCCACTGTCACTAAACCGCTTCCAGCAGCTAAACTCGGCAACCATCTCCGCCGTTATGGCGCCGGGTATCAGCCAAGGGCAGGCTATCGACTACATGCAAAACATAGCCAGGACCATGCTGCCTAAGGGCTTTACCCATGAATATGCCGGTTCGGCTCGTCAATATCTGCAAAACACCAGCCAGATGGGCGTGGCCTTTGCTTTCGCCATTATTGTCATCTTCCTGATGTTGGCGGCGCAATTTGAAAGCTTCAGAGATCCTTTGATCATTCTCGTCTCTGTGCCGCTGTCGATCTGTGGTGCCTTGATTCCACTTTATATCGGTCAGATTTTTAACCTCGGCTTTGCCTCGATCAACATCTATACCCAGGTCGGACTCATCACACTCATTGGGCTTATCAGTAAACACGGTATCCTGATGGTTGAGTTTGCCAATAAACTGCAGGAAGAAGGCAAATCGAAATTTGAAGCCATCTATCATTCAGCCACCGTGCGCCTAAGACCGATTCTTATGACCACCGCAGCCATGGTAATGGGCGTGCTGCCACTGGTCTATGCAAGTGGTGCCGGTGCTGTTTCTCGCCAATCCATCGGTGTGGTTATCGCCTCGGGCATGCTGATCGGTACCTGCTTTACCCTGTTTGTCGTACCGGTGGTCTATAGCTATCTGGCTAAAGATCGCGCCAAACTGATGGCGACCTGGAGAAAACAGGATCAGATGATTGAAGAGCTAAATAAAGACCACCATTTGGAGTAATCACGATTTATTGCTATTGCGCAATCTGCTATAGTAATTTCTAACTCTAATTCAGATTAATCGATCACCATGGAACAATATATTCTCACCCTTGATCAGGGTACCACAAGCTCTCGCGCCATTATCTTCGATAAAAGGGGGCATATCATCGCCATGACTCAGCAGGAGTTCACGCAATTCTATCCCCACCCTGGCTGGGTTGAACATGATCCCAATGAAATCTGGTACACTCAGGCTGCCGTCGCCGCTGGAGTCATCACCAAAGCCGGCATCAACGGCAAAAACATCGCCGCCATCGGCATAACCAACCAGCGAGAAACAACGATCGTCTGGGACAGAGATACCGGCAAACCTATCTATAACGCTATCGTCTGGCAAGATAGAAGAACGGCCGATTTCTGCAATCAGTTGAAAAAAGAAGGACTGGAACAGCTGATCAAAAATAAGACCGGGCTTGTGATCGATGCCTATTTCAGCGCCTCTAAAATCAAATGGATTTTAGATAATGTCAGCGGTGCCCGCCAGAAAGCAGAAGCTGGAAAACTCTGTTTCGGTACCGTCGACAGCTGGCTTATGGCGAAATTCACCAATCTGAAGCTTCATGCTACCGACTTCTCCAATGCCTCTCGCACCATGCTGTTTAATATTCACAGCAAACAGTGGGATAAAGATCTTCTTAAACTGTTTGATATTCCGGAATCCATGCTGCCTGAGGTACGCCAATCCAGTGAAATCTATAGTCAGACCGCCACCACACTTTTTGCCTCTAAATTACCCATCGCCGGTGTTGCCGGGGACCAACAGGCCGCTCTTTTTGGTCAGATGTGCATCGAACCCGGTATGCTAAAAACCACTTATGGTACTGGCTGTTTTATGATGATGAATACCGGTGAGCTGCCCTATGACTCAAAAAATAATCTCTTGACCACCATTGCCTGGCAGATGGGCGGCAAGACGACTTACGCTTTAGAAGGCAGTGTCTTTATTGGTGGTGCCATTATTCAGTGGTTAAGAGACGAGCTCGGCATGATTAAAAATGCCGCCGACAGCGAACAGCTGGCCATGTCTGTCAAAGACAATGGCGGTGTTTATCTGGTGCCAGCATTGGCAGGTCTTGGCGCTCCTTACTGGGATCAATCGGCCAGAGGAACCATCGTTGGACTGACCCGCGGCAGCTCAAAGGCACATATCACCCGTGCCGCTTTAGAAAGCATCGCCTACCAGGTCAATGATATCGTCGAGGCCAAAGTCGCCGATACCGGCATTCATGTCAGTGAAATGCGGGTCGATGGCGGCGCCGTTGCCAATAATTTCTTGATGCAATATCAGGCTGATATTCTGCAGGCGGCTGTTGTTCGCCCCAAAGTACTTGAAACCACGGCGTTAGGAGCGGCTTATCTTGCTGGTCTTGCCGTCGGTTTCTGGCAGGATGTCGATCAACTGAAAAAATTGTGGTCACCTGAGAAAGTCTTCACCACCAAGATGCCGATAACAGCGGCTGAAAATCATCTATCACACTGGCATAAAGCCGTACAACGTGCAAAAGGATGGCTCTGATATGAACATCAGCAAACATCAACAAGGTATTACTCAGGATCTGCCACCTGTGGCCTATTATCTCTTTTTTAACCTGAAATCGGATCGCTTCGATCTGGCTCAGACGATCGAGAATTTAAAGCGACTGGCCGATGGTTTGCACTGTGTTGTTGGTTTTGGTCAGGGACTCATGCACTATGCCGATAGCGCCATACCCTATCACCCCTATACAGCAGAAGGCAAAGCTAAAAAATTGTCATCCGCAGCCAATTATGATCTCGCGCTGTGGTTGAGATCCGATGATGCCGGCATTTGCTTTCATCAAGCCAGACAGCTTGTCGATATTTTGTGCGTAAACTTTGACTGCTGTCATATTATTCGTGGCTTCACCTATCTGGCGAAACATGATACATCGGGTGAAAAAGACAGCCATGATCTATCCGGTTTTATCGATGGTACCGAAAATCCAAAAGGCGATGAGATCATCGATATTGCCATTATTGACGAGAAGATCAAAGGCCTCACCGGCGGAAGCTTTTGGACGCTGCAACAATGGCAGCATAAATTTGACTGGCTCGATGGCGCCTCCAACCGGCAGAAAGAAGCTGCTATTGGCCGCTCTCTCGATGATAATGAAGAGCTCGAAAATGCCGATCAATCCGCTCATATCAAACGTACCGAGCAGGAGCGTTTTGACCCTGAAGCGACAATCTGGCGCCGCTCCATGGACTGGGCAGATGACTCTCTCAATGGCGGGCTTATGTTTTCAAGCTTTGCGGCTTCATTTTATCCCTTTGAAATACAATTAAACGCTATGGTTGGCAACGAAGATGGGATCATCGACGGTGTGTTTAAATTCTCACAAATTCTTCACACCAGCCATTTCTTCTGCCCCCCTTTTGTTAAAGGCAAACTGGATCTGTCACTGTTTAATTTCTAAATTTCTGCTATAATTCGCCACAATCAAGCCAAAAGCCGAAGCTCACATGAAAAAACAGGTATCGTCTTTGACCGCCGGCATCGGCGGTCTTATTATTTTTACCATTGGACTTATCATCGATGATCTGCCTGTAAAGTATTTATTATTCACCATAGGCGCCGGATTTCTGACACTATCGGCCATCATGCAGAAAGAGTATTTCTTTGCCGGTCTCGAGGCCATTGCCACCATCAACGCCCTACTTGCGCTCTCTCTGGTACCGCAGATTACAAATACTATTGTTTTCGTTATCTTAGCGATTTTCTTTACCGCTCTGTATTTAAGACATCACACGCTGAACATCACCCGCCTCATCGGCTTTATAGGCCTTGTTTTCCTTTGTATCGGCATCACCGTTGCATCGAATATCAGCATGATTTTGGCCGGCATCAGCCTGAGCGTTTATGCCCTGTCAGTGCTAAGAGCTGGAATTTCAGTAGGTTGGGTGTTTTTTATTCTCAACATCCTTTTCACCGCCACGGCAATTTATGCCACTGTCTATGGATAGTGGAAAATAATTGGGGAGAGACTATTTATCTCCTCCTTGTATTAAAGGCAAGGCAGAAAGGGAGTTCTACAAATACCGCTGAAAAAATCCAAAAACACCACTCACAAACAACATAAAGAATCCAATTATATGACCATAACCCAAGAACAATGGCAGGACATCCGCCGATTTGCCATCGATTACTTAGGCTTCAGCGATATTGCCGCCAGTGATTGCAATCTCAATGATTATATCCCCGCTTTCAAGACCTGGCTGGCGCATGACTATCACGCCGATATGAGTTATATGCACAAGCATGGCAGTAAACGCTATAAACCAGAGCAATTAGTCGAGAATACAAATAGTGTGATCATGGTCAGATTAAACTACCTTCCAGAGACTTATTCTTTTAAAAATTTAAGGCAGAAGCTCAAGATGCCGAGTGCAATAGCCGAGATTTCCCGCTATGCATTGGGGCGCGATTATCATAAGGTCATTCGCCATAAGCTGAAAAAACTCAATCACTATATCCAAAGCCTGCTGCCTGAGCATCAGGGGCGCGTCTTCACCGATAGCGCACCGGTACTGGAGAAACCACTGGCCGAGAAAAGCGGGCTTGGTTTTATCGGCAAAAACAGCAATCTGATCGATACACACTCTGGTTCTTTTTTCTTTCTGGGGACAATCTATTCAAATCTTGACTTTTCCAGTTTCAGCGCCTTGAAACAGGAAGATGGCTGTGGCGGCTGCAAAGCCTGTATCAAGTCTTGTCCCACAGATGCTATTAAAGACGGCAGACTCATCGATGCCAGGCGCTGCATTTCATATCTCACCATTGAAAACAAGGGGGCAATCCCGATTGAATTTCGTTCGGCAATCGGCAATCGCATCTATGGCTGTGATGATTGCCAGCTGGTTTGCCCTTTCAATCGACATTCATCAATCACCGGCGAAGCCGATTTTCTCCCCCGAAAATCATTGGCGGCAAAATCACTGCTGGAACTCATTCAATGGAATCAACAAACCTTCTATGACAACACCGAGGGTTCCCCGATTCGCCGTATTGGCTTTATCAGCTGGCAGCGTAATATCATCGTCGCCCTTGGTAATGCACCTCAATCGGCTGAGATCCTGACAATACTTAAGGCTAAAAAAGCCATTGAACAAAACCCTATGCTGACAGAGCACCTGCTCTGGGCCATAGCCCGGCAAAAAGGGGAAATTTAGTATTTTTACGCATTAGTCGTTGAAAATGAGAGTTTATCTAACCCCACCTAACCTCCCCTTGATCCCAAGGGGAGGGACTGTTTGTCTCCTCCCTCTTGTGTTAAGAGGCAGGGAGGGGGTTCTACGAATAACGCTAAAATAGCCTTAGTATGTCATGCTCTATCACAAAGATTATAATGGTTTTTAGAACGATGCATGCGGCAGGATCACCCTCATGGTCATCCCAGTGCCAATTCCCTGACTGATCGCTTCAATTCTGCCATCATGAAGACGCACGATTTCCTTGGCGATCGATAAGCCAAGACCACTGCCTGCCTCACCGGTACCGGCCTGGCGATAAAATCGATCGAAGATGCGATTTAGCTTTTCCACGCGGACACCGATGCCGCTATCGATGACCTCAAAAATGATATTTTTATTGGTAACATAAGTATAAATGGTCACCTTTCCAGCTTCCGGCGTATAGCGAATGGCATTATCGATTAAATTTCTCACCAACACGCTTAACAGCGCCTCACTGCCATAGACCGTGGCTTTTTGGGTGCTGGGCATAAAGGCCAACTCAATCTCTTTTTCCAATGCGCTCAACGCCAATACGGCTAATTCATTTTCCGTCAACTGATTAAAATTGATAAACTTCTGATCCGGTAACTCCTGTTGAGGCTCCAGCCGACTCAACGTCAACAGCTGATCGATAATATAACTGTATCGATTTGCCCCTTTGATAATTCTTTTTATCCTTTCTTTCACCTCATCAATATCATCCAGATTAAGCGCGACCTCCGCCTGAGTTTTCAAAGCTGCCAAGGGCGTCTTTAACTCGTGCGCTGCATCTCCGGAGAATCGCTTTTCCTTCTCCAGAATTTCATAAAATTTACGAAACAGCAGATTCAGCTGATTGAGCAGCGGCATGACTTCAGGCGGTGCCTTTTTAACCGTAATCGGTTCAAGCTTACGCGGGTTTTTTACTGAAATGGCACGACGAATGATATCAAGCGGCCTCAAGGCAATCTGGACGATCACAAGCATTGCCAGCAACAAAAATATATACAGTACCAAAAGATCCCACAATGAACTATGAAACAGTGTCAGAAACACTTGATGTTTGAAATTTGAGCTGACAAACACCACAATACGATAGGGCGTAAGACGACTGTCCATGCTGAAAATATACCAGGTTTGCTTACTGTCGTCGACCGTTATATTCACCGTCTCAAACTCATTGCTTTTATCTGATTTAAAAGCAATTGTTGGCGCACCGGTGGAATACAACACAACCCGTCCATTGCTTTTATCATAAACCTGAAAGGCAAAAGAATACTGATAAGTGCTGTCAAACTCGGCGACTCTTGGTGACAGATTGGTACGAATATTGTGTAACATCGTAAAAGATTTGGCCTCAAGAAGATCGTTTAACTGCTGACGAGAATCGTCTTTCAAGGCCGTCGATAACAACGCATCAACTGCCCTCGCTCCATTGATCATCTGCATTTTAAACATATGCTCATTCTGACGCTTCATCTGATAATAGTTCAAAAGACCCAATATCAAAATCGAAGAGGTTACCAATATCAACAGACAAAGGCTTAAAAAACGGCGAATCGACAAGCGATTACTCAAAAACGTGAAATAATTTTGATCTTCCATTTATGGCTTTTTTTAATCTATCTGCCTCAAAGCATACTGAATTTCACGCCAAAGCGGAAATATTTTTCACATAACGAGCTCAAGTTTTTACCGATAGATTTAACCATAACCAATACTCGCATCTTAACCTCCTGAACCCTGAAATAATTTTTTTAACTTTATCACGCCCCAAAATGATACCCCTTGTAATATGCTGAAAACTCCCCAAAAAATTGAAAACCTTGTACAATGGCGTTGAACCATTGA
>JBMSHD010000066.1:0-12811 GCA_049416425.1 Francisellaceae bacterium
GTGACAAAACGCTCGAGAAAGTAATAAATGCTAAATTTTAATAAGACAGCCCTGTTGATATGCCAATCATGCCTGTCGTGATTAGCGCATATGTGATAAGCTTTTTCATGAGTATTCTCCTGTTGGTTGTGTCTTTTTGACAATACCCAGTATAGAAGGTCAATGTAACAGGGATATGACAGAGGCGATTTTTTTTGTAACAAAACGGTTACAAGGCATAAGAATGAAAACAGGAAACCGTATCCTCATCGTTGACGATGATCATGAACTTGGAACGCTTCTCAGCGAGTTTTTAAGCCAGTTTAACTATAAGGTCAACCATGTCAGAAATGGGGCTGCCATGAAGCGCATCATGAAGCAGGAATTATTTGATGTCATTCTGCTTGATATCATGCTGCCGGGTGACAATGGTTTTGATCTTTGCAGGCAGTTGCGAGAGGAATCTAAGGTGCCGATTATCATCATCAGCGCCTTAGAGCAGGACAGTGATCGAATCTTGGGACTTGAAATGGGCGCAGATGATTATCTGCCTAAGCCGTTTAACACGCGTGAATTACTGGCTCGTATCAAAGCCTTGCTTAGGCGCACACAAGGGGAGCTTAAGAGTGAGGGTATGACTAAAGGTCAGCTGGTCGCTTTTGATCGCTGGCGACTTGATCGCCATACGCATGTTCTGATTGATGATAATGATGTTGCTATTGCCTTGAGTCACAAGGAGTATCAGCTTCTGGAGCTGTTTATGAGTTATCCAAACCAGATTCTGTCGCGTGATCAGATTATGGAGAATCTTTATGATCGCCTTGCCGACCCCTACGATCGTACGATAGATGTTTTAATCGGCCGTCTGCGTAAAAAACTGGAAATCGAGCCTAAAAATCCGATGCTTTTAATGACCGTTCGTGGTGAGGGATATAAGTTCAATCTGAAAATCAATGGCGGATTACGATGATAAAAACGAAACTCGCTCGCCGTACTTATGGTGTTTTGATTTCCGGTTTGATTTTCAGCGGTTTTCTGTTGGCGCTGATGGGCTATCAATTCAGCCAGCTGGGTAAAGACAGTATCTATGGGCGAGTGGCACAGATGAATATTCAGCGGGTGATCAACGATAAAAGTCAGACATTGGAACAGTTAAAACAGCGTCTGGAGCGCATTCCTGGGCTTAATGTGGATATCAGAAGCATCGACAGGGATATCCGATCTTCAAGATCGCTTCTGGTTATAAAAAGCGGTGAATTTAATGCGCCATTTGACTGGTCAAGACCGTTTATTCTTGAGTTTAATAATCACCGCCTTTTAATCACTTTTACGCCATGGAATCGCCTCACACTCATTGCCGGTATTTATGTCCTGGTGATGTTGATTCTGGTTTTCTTGATGTTGATGTTATGCTATTGGGCTGTGCGTCGTCTTGAGAAGATCAATCAGATTGCCAGAGAAGCCATGAGCAGACTGGCTGAGAATATCTATGCTGATATTACTTTGGGAGTGGATAGTATTGAGGCCAGGGCGCTATTTAACGATGTGCGAAAAATACAGAATATCTTACGAGAGATTATCAACAAAAGAACGGAGATGCTGGCGGCTATTTCACATGATTTAAAGACACCAATCGCCAGGCTTAAGCTTAGAATTGAGCTGATGGAGCAAAGTCAGATACGACGACAACTTCTCAACGACATCGACAACATTGAAAAAATGGTGTCCTCCATTCTCGGATTTACCAAAAATTTCACGCTCGATGAGAAGAGTGTAAAATTTGATCTGTCTGAGCTCGTTGAGTCGATCGTATTCGATGCCGAGGATATGGGACATCAGATTTATAGCGATATCTCACCAGAGATACATTATATTGGCCGCATCATGGGACTGAAGCGCGCCATCACCAATATCGTGGACAATGCGATAAAATACGGTAAGCTGGGAATTGTGGTGTCTCTGTGGCGTGAGGACAGCAAAATTATATGTCAGATCAGTGATCAGGGGGCTGGTGTTGACGTTGAAGTCATGTCGAGACTTTTTGATCCCTTTTACCGAGTCGACAGTGCGCGAACGAGTGAGATAGCTGGTTCAGGACTTGGGCTTAGCATTGCCAAAGAAATTATCGAGGCTCATGGAGGTGAGATTAAAATTTCGCCAAATAAACCTTCAGGGCTTGTGGTGCAGATCATTTTCACTCTCTTAAATATCTGAGTCGCCTACAGAGTATCAACGCCAGACTCAATCTAGCAGATCACAAGCTAAACGATCTCAATTGAGTCAATTGAATTTAAAATCGATAAGGAATGATCATTTTATTTATAAAATTCCACCATAATCATGCTGAAAACAGCTTCAGCTGCTTTTTTATTCATACTACAATATCTGCTAAAATAAGATTACTAAAGGCTTAGCTGTGTCTAACAACCTGTCATTATGGAACCTGATCTCATCTGCCGATATCGTGGTGCAACTTATTATGTTAATACTTCTGTTGAGTTCGATCTGGTCTTGGGCGATTATGTTTCAACGCTATCAGGTCATCAGCGGCGCAAAAGCCGAAATCAGACGTTTCAGCAAAAATTTCTGGTCCGGTGGCAATATTCATAAATTCTATGATGGCTTAAATCACAAACAGGATAAATCACAGGGGCTTAGCTATATCTTTAGCTGTGGTTTTCGTGAATTTCTACGCCTGCGCCTGATTCCGGGTCTCAATGGCAAGATCATCATCGAGGGGGTGGAACGTGCCATGCGAGTCGGTATGATGTCAGAGAGCGAAAAGCTTGAGCATCAGATCTCGATGCTGGGCACAATCGGTGCCATTGCTCCTTATGTTGGACTTTTGGGTACGGTGTGGGGAATCATGGCTTCATTTACGGCGTTAAGCGGTGTTGAACAGGCAACGCTTTCGGTCGTTGCTCCTCACATCGCCGAAGCACTAATTGCCACGGCGCTCGGGCTTTTTGTCGCTATCCCCGCCGTCGTGGCTTATAACCGTTGCTCTCGTGCGGTAGATGGCGTGCTTTTGGATTATGAAAACTTTCAGGATGAATTATGCACGCTTCTTTATCGTGAGGCCTATGCGGCTGATAAATCTCATGAGGGCAAATGATGCAAAGAAGAACAAGCCGGCGCACCAGAAGAAAGGCCATGGTCGATATCAACGTCGTGCCATATATCGATGTGATGCTGGTGCTGCTCGTTATTTTTATGATTACGGCACCGATGCTCACACAAGGGGTTAAGGTCGATCTTCCTGAGGCACATGCCAAGGCAATAGCTCCGGAGAATAACACACCGCTGATCGTCACCGTCGACAAAGCAGGAGCCTATTTTCTCAATATTGGCAAAAGCACCACAGCGGTTTCCGATGCTCAATTGAAGATGGAAATCATCGCCATCAAAAAACAGCAGCCTGAGAAGAAGGTATATGTTAAAGGTGATCGTCATGCCAGTTATGGTGAGGTTGTTAAGGTTATGGTGCTGTTGCAGCAGGCAGGCGTCAGCAATGTAGGATTGATTACCGATGAGCCGGATGATGCCAAAGCGGATACTTAGCTGGTTGAAGCGCTGTTTTGACCGCTCAACGTCGACATTTGAGCGTCGCAGTTACTGGTATTCTTTTATCCTGCATATCGTCGTTTTTATTAGCATTTTGATCTTGGGAATTGTATTCTCAACTCGCGATAAACCATTGAGAGTCAATATCACTGAGTCAGAAAATAATGGACAAACTACGGTCAATGCCACCATACTTCAACAGAGCTCGGTGAATATCATGAAGCCTGTGCCTGTGGCAATCAAGAAGGTGCAGAAAACGGCTGAAGTCGATAGAAAGCTCGATAGGCTTCAGGATGATTTCCAACAGAAATTTCAACAGGCTATAAAGCGTCAGGCGATTGAAAAGCGGCGTCAGCAGGAGATTGACGCACAAAAACAGAAAGAACAGGAACGTCAGTTAGCCTTGCAGAAACAAAAGCGTGAACAAGAGCAGAAAAAACAATTGGAGGTGCAAAAAGAACAGGCTGAAAAAATGATCGAAAAAGACGCGGATACAAGAGATTCAAAGCCGATTCAGTCACAGCAAAAGCAAGATCAGGGCAAAAAATCGTCGGCGATGAATGCAAAGAGCGCGACACAAAGCCAGATCGCCGAAAATGTGGTGATGAATTATGCTCTTAGCTATCAGAAGCGTATTGAAGCCAATTGGGTGACCGATGCCTGTCGTCGTGTCATAAATGGCAAGAGGCCTGTTGTTCTTATGCATAAGGCTAGAGCTCCAGTAATCACGGTGTCAAGCGGCAATGCTGCCTGCGATCAATCTTTGATTAAAGCCATTGACATCACGCAAGCACCAAAGCTTCCTGACGATCAAAAAGCCAGGGAGCTTATCGATGGTGGTATTGAATTTAAATTTGATTTAAGGACATAAGATGATGCATCCATTACCGATCCGAGCGCTGAATCTTTTCAACCTATGCCGCCGTTTTGGCTTTTTGTGGTTATTGCTAGGCTCGATCAGCCCGGCTTATGCTGTGCTGACGATCAACATCACGCAAGGAGTCAGCCAGAAGGTGCCGGTAGCCGTTGTGCCTATCTCTGGCAGTAACCCTATCACCAAAGATCTCCCTGATGGTATGAATCTGGTTATCATTGATGATCTTAAGAACAGCGGTCGCTTTAGTGTCGATAGCGACAATCTGCCGGCTTTGCCAAAATCCTCAGACAGTATCGATTGGGCACGCTGGCCGGTTGATTATATTTTGTCATTACATGTTCAGAAAAATGGTAACAGTTATTATGATATTCGTTTTGAGATCATGCAAAAATCAAGCCGCCGTATCGTCAATGCACGTGTTTTTCAAAATGTTGAAGCTAAAAATCTGCGTGAGGTTGCTCACAACATTGCCAACTATCTGTATGAAACCGCAACCGGCAGCAAAGGTTATTTTAATTCGAAAATTGCCTACATCGATGTTTCAAATCCCTATGATCTTAACAAGGCTCATTATCGCCTGATCATTTCGGATTATGATGGTTTTAATCCGCATGTGCTTTTGTCGCAGACGAAAAATCCACTGGCTTCTCCCGACTGGTCGAAAGATGGAAATTATATCGCCTATGTCAGTTATGATAAAGGTTCGATGGCGATTTATACCATCGATATCTACAGTGGTAAAATCAAGAAAATCGCACACTTCAGCGGTATTAACAGCGCTCCGGCTTTCTCTCCCGATGGTCAGACCATGGCCATGGCATTGTCTCAGGGATATTCGGAGAACACCGATATTTATCTTATGAATCTCAAAAATGATCAGCTGTATAAAAAGCTCAGCTTAAACGGCATTAACACGGCGCCGACTTTTTCACCCGATGGCAGACAGTTGGCATTTGTTTCTGACAGAAATGGACGTCCACAGCTCTATATCACCGATATCGATGCCAAATATCCCGCATCACAGCTTATAGAAACCGGCGCTTATCAGGCGTTTGATCCGCAGTTTACTCCAGATGGTAAAACCATTGTTTTTATGTATCAACGCCAGAGAGGATCTGGAACTCAAATTGCCAAGGTCGATCTCTTGAGCCACAGGCTAACCATCTTGACTCAAGGCGAGATGGATAGCTCGCCCAGTGTTTCGGCGGATGGCAATATGATTATCTATAGCAAGGGTGGGTCAAATGGTGAGGCTGAGTTGGCTATGGTTTCTATTGACGGCAATGTGCAAATTACCTTACCATCAACAACAAACGGCTCAGTGCAGTCTCCAGCCTGGGCATAAGGAGAAGACAATGACGACATGTAAAAAATATGTTTATACCGCAGCCTTTAGTGTTTTCGGATTGTTTCTGGCGGGTTGTGCCAGCAATAGCCGTGCGCCGATTGAAGCGCTTGGACCAACTTCAGCCGAAGGTACGACGCAAACATTTGGTCTCGGTAGCTCGGCGTCATTAAACAGTCAGGATATCACGGCATTGCAATCACAGATCTATAATGCTGGTCAGTATTCCAAAGACGAGCAGCAGGCGATGTTGCGCGCATTGGCAGTGATGCCTTGCAAAGCCGTTTACTTTGCATTTGACAGTGACAAATTAACCGCTGATGGCAGGCAGTGTCTGGATCAAGCGGCTCAGTATCTTAAGCAGTATCACCAGCCGGTGAGGCTGGCAGGAAATACCGATCCGCGCGGAAGTGAAAAATATAACTTCAATCTTGGGCAGCGCCGAGCCGATGCCGCCAGAGTCTACCTTCTTAAACAGCAGGTACCTGCAAATCTGATCTGTGCCGTCAGTTATGGAAAGTTGCGTCCATCAGCCGCACCGTCACAATTCTATTCACAGCTCTGCGGCACTAAGCTTACGACTCAGTGCAAACAGAAAGCCATAGAGAAAGCGTATTATCTGGATCGTCGTACCGAGCTCAATTTTGGGCAGGTGTGTGGTTAAGCTTTGATCTGATAATAAAAACGCATATAATGGATGATTATCGGAGACAGATATAAGTGAAACGATCATGAATAAGTTTGCCATCGTTCAGATGTGCTCATGTGCCTCTGTGGGCATAAATCTGATTTCTGCCAGGCGTAAAATCATGGAGGCGGCAAACGCAGAGGCGAAAGTGGTTATCTTGCCTGATCATTTTGCTCTGTTGTCTAAACAGGATTCTGATTACGACATCAATAAAGAGGTGTTGGGCGAAGGGCGCATTCAAAACTTCATTCAAAAATGTGCTTTTGAAAATCGAATCTGGATCATCGCCTCAGGCATTCCGCTAGTATCCGAATACACCGATGACAAATACTATCTGGCCACAGTCGTTTATAATGATGAAGGGCATCTTGTCGAGGTTTACTATCAGCTGAAGTCGATAAAACCAAATGGCTATCATGATGTTTTTAATGGCTTTGATCATATCGAGTATGGTCAGCATGCCAAGGTTGTAGAGACACCATATGGCAATATCGGTCTTACCAGTTCAAATGATCTTTATTCTCCCGAAATTTTTCGTTATTTAAAACAGCAAGGCGCCGATATCTTTGCCTTTTGTGGTGTGATTAATGCCGATATCGGTGCCGTTGCCTGGTGGCCAATACTAAGAACGCGAGCCATTGAAAATCAGACGATTGTGCTGGCCGCCAATCAGTGTGGCTATCATGAGGATACCGCACTTTTGAGTTTTGGTCACAGTGCGGCTATCACTGCAAACGGTCAGACAATCGTCTATCAGGAGTTGGGAGAAAAAGTGCTCATCATGGATATCGATCCATCAACTTTTAGTCATATCAATTTCACAACGATGACATTCCAGTTACAATATCGCCGACGCTAAAAATACGGATATGGTCGGTATCACTCGTCGAGCCATTATTGCGCCTCGTGCTATGAATTTTTCTTAATAGTTGATAAAATTCAAGAAATAATTAGTGTTTTGTATTGATTCTAATAAAAATACAACATTATAATTTTGAATTATTGTAAGTTATAAATTAAGGCAATGGATCTGGCCATGTTTAAACGAGTTTTAGTCGTCTGTGTTGGTAATATTTGTCGAAGTCCGGTAGCTTGTGGACTTTTCAAAGACAGGCTCAGGCATATTGAGTTTGAATCGGCTGGACTTTCAGCATTGACTGGACAGCCGGCTTCGCCTTTTTCCATGCAGTATGTGCTGAAACATGGAATCGATTTATCATCACATATCGCCAGGCAGTTGGATGAAACGCAGCTGAAATTGAGCGATTTGATTCTGGTCATGGAAGAGGAGCATATTGCAGCCATAACGACTCGTTTTCCCTTTACCCAGGGCAAGGTTTATCTTTTAGGTCATTGGGAAAATAAAAAGGAAGTATACGATCCTTATGGCAAGGATAAAAAGGCCTATGAGCGGATGGTGGAGGAAATTTATACCTCGGTAGAGCAATGGCAGAAAAGAATTTAACGGCATTGTATAAGTTCATGTTATTCATTGAGAAAAAGTTATCGATATTATCAAGCGCGCTTGTATAATGATTTATATTTAATAAATTTATGAGAATAATAAGGTAAAAAAGTAATGAAAAAAATAGGCAAATTCTCGTGGATTTTTGCACTGGTGCTAAGTGGATGTTCGTTGCCAGGAATGCATATGAGCTCGCCAGGAGACTACTCTGCAACCATAAACCAAGAAAATAAGATAGTTAAGCCTGATTTTATCCAGATTGATGCGCAGCTTGTGCTTAAACAGAAATTGGCTGAGCTTGAAGTAAAACGCGCAGCAGAAAAAAACTATAAAAAACCAGAAGATTTCAGTACGGATATGCATGATTACGATTATCGCATCGGTGAACAGGATGAGCTTAGTATTATCGTTTGGGATTATCAGAGTCTGACGAATCCAGATACGAGTTTTAATGGCGGTGGAAGTAGAGATAAAAGCGGATTTACCGTCAATGCCAAAGGCGATATCTTCTATCCTTACATCGGCTATGTGCATGTCTCGGGTCTCACTGTAGCCAAAGCACGCGATTTAATTGCCGAGAAATTATCAAAATATCTTAAAGATCCTCAGGTTACGGTACAAGTGGTGGGTTTTAACAGTCAGCGCGCTAATGTCATAGGTGCTGTTGCCAGGCAGCGTTTTGTCGCCATTACCAATGTGCCGATGACGGTTCTTGATGCGGTTAATGCCGCAGGGGGCGTGATTCAATGTAGCAATGGATTGACCAATAACAATACCAACACCAGCACGATGTTATGTGCCGATAGTCAGCATGTTATTGTGAAGCAGAATGGTCATAGCACAACGGTTGATCTCGATACGCTAACGGCGGTAAATGGCAGCTCTGAAAACTGGGTACTCGAAGGTGGCAGCGTGGTCTATGTGCCAAATAATAATCTCTATAAAGTCTATCTTTTGGGCGATGTCAAACAAACCGGCATTTTTAATATGCTGCAGGGCAAGATGACCTTGAGTGATGCTATCGCCGCCGCAGGTGGTGTTACTGATGGATCTAATCCTGAGTATACCTATGTTATCAGAAGTTATGGTAAAAACCCGGTGGTCTATCATATCAACTTAAAATCTCCCGAGGCGATGCTTTTGGCTGGGAAGTTTTACCTGAAGCCTCAGGATGTCATCTTTGTTTCCTCCAGTGCGCTTAAAGATACCAATCAGGTACTGCAATATATCAGTCCTATTATCAGCACGATGTTTTCAACGGCGGCACTGGCGATCAGTGTCAGCAAATAAAAAAGGATATCAGATGAGCAAGGAATTTACCCAGGATGATTCAAAAGAGCTGGATCTACGCGCCTTTATTCAGATTGTGCTGAGCCGAAAAAAAACCATTTTGATCAGTATTTTTGTTTTTGCCATGTTGACCTTCTTATATGGAATTTCACGTGCACCGCAGTACCGTACTAACATGTTGTTAAACATTTCCGATAATGGCAGTGCAGGAGGTAGTCTAAATGCAGTTATCAGCAATATTCCAATACTCAACTATGGACGAAATATGGCGGTCGATAAACAGATTGAGCTTTTGAAATCTCGTTCGGTATTGTTACCGGTAATCGATGCGCTTGATTTGAATATCTCGGCGACACCCATAAAATTTCCTTTTTTTGGTAAATACATCGCTCGGCATTATGACAATACGAACGTCGATGATCAGATTGCCGCTCCCTGGTTTGGATTGTCGAAGTATAATTGGGGTGGGGCGGCGATTACCGTATCACAGCTTGATGTTTCGAACCCCTGGCTGGGGAGACAATTTATCCTTAAATATAAAGGAGACGGTCGTTATGATCTGCTGTCGCCGGTCGGTCAACGCTTAATAGAGGATGCAATGCTTGGCAAGAGTTATGTCTATGAGTCTGGTGGTAATAAAATTAAGATTGAAGTCAGCGCTTTAAAAGGAAATCCAGGCGAAGAGTTTGTCGTGGCAAAATTAAGAGATGACAGTGTGCTCAATACACTGAGTGCAAGTTTGGATGTCAGCGAGATGTCAAAAGACAGCAACATTCTGTCTTTATCATATTCCGGTGGAGATCCTGAACAGATCACCGAGATTTTGAATGATATCGGTCAAAGTGCTGTGATGAGCGATATCAAAAGAAGCTCTGAGGCCGCGGGAAACGTTCTGAGTTTTTTGAAGAAGCAGCTGCCAAAAGTTCAGCAACAGCTCAATGATGCGCAAACAAAACTCAACGACTATCGTTCAAAAACAGGTAATATTTCCATCTCTGATGAGACGAAGCTAGTATTACAAGCGCTTACGGCTTATGATACGCAGCTTTCCGATCTTGAGCTTAAGAAGTCACAGTTAGCGCAGAAACTCACCGAGAACAATCCCGAATTTAAACAGATCGATGCCGCTATTGAAAAAGTCAAAAGCCAGCGAGCTTCATTAGAGGCAAAAGTCAGGCAGATGCCGCAGTCTGATCAGGTCTTTATCAACTTAACTCGAGAAGTAGAGATCCAGGGGGAAGTCTATAAGAATATCTTACAGAAAATTCAGCAGTATGAGATTTTGCAAGCAGGAACAGTCAGCACGCTTCAGGTTGTTGATAGTGCAGAAATTCCTTATGCCAATCAAAATAAGCCTACCTATATACTGGTTATTCTGGCTATGATTATGGGAGGAGTCTTATCCACCGGTTGGGTATTTTTGCAGACCTATCTGTTTAAAGGAGTACAGAATCCAGATGACATTGAGGGCATATTGCAGTCGCCTTCCTTGGGAACTCTGTTTAAAAATAAACTGCAGACCCGACAAAGTCGGAAATATCATAAAAAAGAACTTCAGCACTTGAGAGTATTGTCTGAAATCGATCCCTATGATGCGACACTGGAGGGATTCAGAAGTCTAAGAACGGCTATTATGTTGAAGGCTTTGGAGAAAGATTGTAAGACGATCTGTATCAGCGGACCGACTCAGGGAATCGGTAAGACTTTTACGGCTGTGAATCTGGCGTCTGTTTTCGCGCTCGATAAAAAAGTTTTGCTGATCGATGCGGATTTAAGACGTGGGTATATTGATGGCTATTATAACACATCGAATAAATATGGTTTGAGCGATTATCTCAAAGGGAATGTCGACCATGCTCAAATTATCAGCAAAACGCGTTTTCAAAATCTGGATATCATAAAGCGAGGAACGACTCAGTCAAACTCATCTGGTCTTTTGTTGCAAAAAAATTATAAATTTCTTTTAGATTTTCTTATTAATGTCTATGATTATATAATTATAGATGCGCCACCATTGCTGCCAGTTGCAGATGCCAGTGTCATCATGCAACAATCGGCTATGAACATTCTGGTTTTCAGCTGTTCTCAGCATGATATGCGTGAGATCAGGCTGACTCGGAAAAAACTAGATCAGACCCATATCAGCGTCGATGGTTTTGTGTTTAATAATGTTACTGATAAAAGCCATTATTATCTGGCTAAGTATCAGTATAACTATCGATATAAGGAAGCCTGAAGCAGGTAGTGCGTTATGGATGATTTTATTGATGGCAGAAGGAAAATGTTGAAATTTTAAATAATGGTAACATCTAGGAGGCGACCATGAAATTAAAAAAAATAGCACTGCTGGCTCTTGGTATGGGAATCGCTGGCTCCGGTTTCTCAGCCGTCACTGTTGATACCGGGGCGGCATCGGCGGCTTCAGCTGCAGGGATTACGGCGCAGGCAGCAGAAGCCATCAAAAATAAACAGGATGAAGGAATGCTGTCCTATTTCTGGGCAGATAAGTTTTCTCAGCTGGCAACCATTCCCTCATTTTCATTGGCAGCACAATCCGGTTTGGTTCCATCCTGGGGGGTGATCTACGGTGCCGGATCTGGAGTGACCAATGTGCCAAGCACAAATGGAACGGATGCTTCGATTGCCGTGGGTATGGGTTTTGGTGATGCTTCTGATTTTCTCGGCGGCGGATTGAGTCTGGGTATAGGCAGTGTTAACCCTAAAGACAGTGGAATAGGTGGTCGCGGAAATATTAATATCTCATTGGGTCACTTTTTCTCAAAAACGTTGACGGGTGTGGCCATTGGCGAGGATAGTATCGGTGGATGGAATAATGGCGGTGGTAATCCAACAGGTTCTTACTATGCCGCTGTGACTCAGATTCTTCCTAATGATATTGCTCCTGTTATTCTAAATGCCGGTATTGGTAATAACATCTATACCTTTATTCGTTCAACCAAACATAAGACGACAAGCGTCGGTGTGTTTGGTTCGGTTGCAGTTTATGTTTTACCGCAGCTTGCCGTTGTTGCCGATAATACTTCTGGTGTTACCACGGCAGGTGTATCATTGGTGCCTTTTGTCAAACTGCCAATCACCGTTAACCTGGCGGCTTGGGATGTATTTAGCTCAGTCCAGAATCATCCTAATGTATCCTTCCTGGGTTCAATATCTTACGCATACACATTTTAAAGGAGGTAAGCGATGAAAAAGCTATATAAGTATCTGGTTAAGATTGGTTTTGTTGCGGTGATGATATTGCCTGTCACTGTTTTTGCAGCGGATAATGATTCAGCAAATCAGAGCAATGATAATAGCCAGAGTGCTGCTGGAGGTGCTGATGCTTCGAATGTTTCCTCAGGTGGAAGCAGTGGTTTTGCAACAAGTGCCGATAGCGCGCCAAAGGCAGGAAGTATTGAGAGTGGAATTGGTGCCGATTTTGTCTCGGTTTTTACCGGTGCCTCATCCAGTGGTGGTTCGGGTCTCTCTTCTGCTGCCGCTAGCAGTACGGCCTCATCATTGGGTAATCGTGAAGTTTCCACGGCTTCTCCTTATGGAACGCGCGCAAAATAACTTCCTTTTTTTCATGGCGAAATATCTTCC
>JBMSHD010000067.1:0-12751 GCA_049416425.1 Francisellaceae bacterium
TCAATGGTTCAACGCCATTGTACAAGGTTTTCAATTTTTTGGGGAGTTTTCAGTTGTCTAATATATCAGCTATATAATCAGAGTAATCTTCAACATTGAGTAGCACATAGAACATATCTCGACTTGAGAAATTATTTTTCATCTTAGGTAAACTATTACCATAAAAATTTTTATATTTTTTGTATTTATCAATACTCAAAAAAATTTTTTCTTCATTAAACATTAAATTATTATATATCCCACTTTACAAGCTAAGGCCATGATTTCATAAATCTGAATGCAAGTCAATTCAAAATCTGAAAAATAGGTGATTAGAATACTGATCCCTGTTATTCTTAGGATTGTTATGAGGCTAACTGAGTATTCTTAAATTGGCTATAGAGATCTAGCCTACTAAGGCATATGACTACGATGAGGATCCATTATAAAACGCCTAACCAAAATCGCAACGAAACAGGCTTCCCTTTCCCGGTTCACTCTGAATGAAGAGCGAGGCTTTATGGCGAAGTAGCACATGTTTGACGATCGACAACCCAAGACCGGTTCCACCAGTTTGACGTGATCGCCCTTTATCGACTCGATAGAATCGCTCGGTAATACGGGGAATATGCTTATCGGCAATGCCAATTCCCTGATCCTGAACATAAAAATGTCTGCCGGTTTTATCCTTATACCAGCCGACCTCAATCTCACCACCATCGGGAGAGTAGCGTACGGCATTGGTCAAGAGATTGGCAAAACAGCTCATCAGCTCTTTGTAATTTCCCTTGAGCTTCAACCCTTCTTCAATTTCGAGTCTAAAGACATGTCGTCCATTGCTTAATCGCTCCATATCGGCGATAAGACGTGCCAGCATAACAGGGACATCAACCTCTTCAAGCTCTTCGTCTTTGAGTTTGTGACTCTGCAGGCGAGACAATAACAAAAGCTCTTCCAGCAATGTTTCGAGCCTACTCATCTGATGATTCATCTGGTCAATATAAGGAGCCCAGTGCGGCAGTTGATCGACCACTTCCAGCTCCATCATCTCCAGATAACCCTGAATAACCGTCAACGGCGTGCGCATCTCATGAGAGACATTAGCCACAAAATCCTGACGCATACGATCGACATGATGACGGTAAGAGATATCCTGCGCGATTAAAATCACATGCTCCCCATAGGGAATCAAAATCACCGACACCATCTGATCGGGATGCTTTGGCAGCGGCAACTCAACCGAGCTGACCTTGCCTTCACTCAAGTAATCGCTCAGTGCCGGGACATTGAAGACATTCGATATATGACTGCCGTGATCATCGGATTTTAAGCGTAGAAAGTGCTTAGCGGCATCATTAAACCACATCAGATTATTTCCAGCATCGACGATCAACACGGCATCGGTAATTCCACGGGCAAACGTCTTGGCCCAAAACAGACCGACTTCAACTTCGCTGAAATTTGGAAAATTCATACGAGCCTCTCAATTTATCTCAATGTGATGTTTGATTGGCAGTATAACGAACTGGCAACTATACTCAACCAAATGATGGTATTTTTATAATAAGTGAGTCACATGATAAAATCTCGACTAACGCTATTTGTCTCTATGTTGTTTATAGCCGGCTGCAACTCCAGCTCCACAGACAGTGATGTTATCCTAAGCTCCCCCACCGATCCGATAATGTATGCCGATAGCGGTAACACCACGACCAAATCATTCACGGTAACACTTGACGCCAATAGCAATGCTATTATGAGCCTCGGTGCAACCAGCAGTTATAACGTTACCATCAGTGGACTTGAAGCCCCCTTTACAGTCAGCGAAAATAATTGCAGCAGTTTAACGACAACGGACAGCTGCAGCTTCCGCGTATCCTACAGTCCTACGGATAGCTCTCAGCAAAATATTTCTGATACCTTTAATGTTGCCGTGGTCGATCACGGCAGCGCTAATTATACGATAATGGGCAAAGCTGGATTAAATGTGGTGATATTCGGTGACAGTCTCTCGGATGGTGGCTACCAGGATAATCTGATTGCAACATCTGGATGGCCAACGATTCCGGATACCTCAACCCTAAAATCACCCACCTTTACCACGCCTATTGAAGGCGGCGGTGTCTGGGCGGGTTATCTTGATGATTACAGCGGCAGCACGATCAAAATCAACAATACTGATCCGGTAATCAGCAGCTCGACGACTTCTGGCAATCTTGATGGCAGCAATTACGCCGCCGGTGGCGCGACCACCACCTGCACCGGAATAACGTCAAGCTCAAGTGGCACAGTCATCTATAGCCCACCACCGATAGGACCACAACGCGCTGATGCCACAGCCTGCGCCGATAGCTCTATTCAAAATCACAATCAGATCGATAACTATCTAAACACCAATGGTGACAAGGCCAATGCCGATAGCATCTATATTATCTGGGGTGGTGCCAATAACCTCTTCAAAGGACAGGCTTTGGGAGAAGATGAGAGTCAGCTGCAGCAGACGATGATCGATGCGGCAAAAGACATCGCCTATGATGTTGATTATCTCTACGACAAAGGCGGGCGTAAATTTATCGTTCTCAATCTGCCGAATATCGGAGCGACTCCAAGCGTCACCGAAGACGGCGGCAGTCCTGATAGCGACAGTGCACTTGCGGCCACAGCTCTATCAGAGCTCTACAACAGCACGTTAATCACAGAACTCGACAGCTTGTCTGCAAGCTTAGACGGTATAAATATCAAGCAGATCGACAGTTTCACTTTGCTGGACAGGATTATCAGCGATAAAAATTACTCGGTGTTGGGAGCCGACTTCGGTTTTGACAATACCACACAAATGGCCTGCACCTACAATGCCGATGATATGCCTTCGGCCATTAACTGTATTCCTGATGATGGCAAACTAAGTGGATACCTGTTTGAGGATGGGGTGCATCCTACCACAGAGATGCACGAGGCACTGGCTTATACGATTTTTAAGGAGATTGAGCAATTGGAGCAAGATTAATGGCTTTCGTTATTATTCAATCAGGCATTGGTCTCATCGAGACTCAATATACCGGTGTTGGCATCATATTCAATAATCTCGGCATATCGAGCCCATTCGATAAAGGTATCGAATACGCGTCTGGCCTCTTCATCGCTTAAATGATCCTCCAATTCGCTTAAAAATCGAGATTCAGGCGCCTTATGATTCGGGCGCTCTTTCAATATCTTAACCACATGCCTGGCCAGTGGTATATGATTGACGAGAAGACGCGAGAACATAATCTTACGCGCCTCGATATCGGCGGCAATAAAATTCTTACCCAATTGCGTCATGATGATATCGCCATCGGAGACATTGGCTAGATTCAGCACCGATAGCGTCTCGATAATCGGAAACAGATCATCGATATCAAGCCGTACATAATCGGCCAAATCGGGGAGATCGATGGAACCTCTTTGCTGCAAATCATCCATCTCAGTTAGAAGTCCGGCTAATTCTGACACTTCGGTATCCGGCAATCGATAGCCAATACTCAATACTTTACGCTTGTTCATACGCTCAGACAGCTCTCTGGTCTGGGCGGTTGTCATCATACGATAAACCTGGTCGATCAAGGCTTCAACGGCAATATCCTGAGAGTTTCGAGGATGTGGTAGCTCAACCATAAGCTCACCGCGTATAAAGCCGGGATTGGAGCCAAAGATGATGATTCGATCGGCGGTTAATACCGCCTCTTCAATATTATGAGTGACATAGAGTATGCCCTTCATGTCCTCATTCTTCTGCCATAACTCCAGAAGATCTTCTCTAAGGTTCTCCGCTGTTAATACATCCAATGCCGAGAAAGGCTCATCCATCAATAACAGATCCGGTCGCAAAACCAGTGCCCGGGCAAAACCAACCCGCTGGCGCATTCCACCCGATAACTCCTTAGGATAGGCATTTTCAAAACCATCGAGACCGATCATGTCAATGGCCTTCAGTGCCTGGGCTCTTCGCTGTTTTGCTGAGATTTTTCTGGCCTCAAGACCTAACTCCACATTTTGCAACACCGTCAGCCATGGCATCAAGGCAAAACTCTGAAACACCATGGCGGCATCTGGCACCGGTCCTGATACCTTCTTGCCTCGATAATGCACCTCACCGGCCGTCGGCGCCGTCAATCCAGCAATAATGCGAAGCAGCGTGGATTTTCCTGATCCCGATTTTCCCAATAGCGCGACAATTTCGCCCTCCTGCATGCTGAAGTTGACATCCTCCAGTACCACCAGCTCCTGTTTATCGAGTTTGGAAAAGGATTTTTTAACATGCTTGACTTCAAATATACGGGGCTCATTTTGAACATTGCCCCCCTTTTGATTTAGATTTTTTGTTGTCATCTCATTCACCTACAGGTTCATGCTGAAACGTTTTTCAGCGTAAATGTACAAACGGCGCCAGAATAGCTTATTGGTTAACACCACTAAAAAACACATCACAATCACACCCAATGCGATATTTGCCGTGTGATCGCCAGGGGTATTGTACTGCTCAGAAATATAGGCGCCAATCCCGGTTGCCGTAATCACCGAATGGCTACCCCAATTGATATACTCCGAGACAATACTGGCATTCCAGGCGCCACCGGCGGCAGTAATGGCACCGGTAACATAAAACGGCATAATCGATGGAATAAGGTATTTAAACCACTTTATTCTGCCTCGAAGCTGCATATTTTTTGCCGCCATTTTAAGCTCATAGGGAATCGATGAGGCTCCGGCAATAACATTAAATAGGATATACCACTGCGTTCCCAATGCCATTAACACGGTACACCAGATATTGAAATTCAGGTCAAAGGCAATGACTAAAGTGCCAAATAAACCATAGAGCACATTCACCGGGAAAGCCGCCAAAATCTGTGCATAGGGCTGAATTTTTTCTGCCACTTTCGGGCGCATGCCAATCCAGATGCCAATCGGCACCCAGATAAGCGAGGTAATAACGATAAGCGCCAGCACACGAGCCGCTGTAGCCAGTCCATAACCAAAAACCGTTAGCGTCTCCATCATGCCAATCGGATTTTGAGGATTGTTATAGATAAAGCGCCAGGCCAGATAGATAAAAGCAACAATGCTTAAAACAACACAAACCTGCCAGATAATCTGCTGCCATTTCTGTTGCCTTTGCTGCAATTTATGCGTCTGTTGATCATAATTTTTATCGAGATTTTTCTTCAAGACCGATAAATTAACCAGCTTATTGGCATAGTCCGCACTCATCTGAGAGAAGGATTTCAGCACAGTAGAACGTTGCAGAAGTCGTAAAAACCATGAACTGACGCCGGTTTCTTGATTCATCTCGGTGACCACAAATTTCTCCGACCAGGCCACAATCGGTCTGAAGATCAGCTGATCATACAAGATGATAACCACAAACATAACCAAAATCGCCGCTCCAACGGCCATAAAATTCTTATCGTTGTTGGCCTGATCAATAAAAGTACCAATACCCGGAAGATTAATCGCCACCGAATTATTTGCCGCGACATTGACCACGATTGACTCCGAGGCCACAATCATAAACCAGCTGGCTGATAGCGACATCATCGTATTCCAGATCAATCCTGGCATAGCAAAAGGAACCTCCAGCTTCCAGAATCGCTGCCAACCGGAGAGCTGATACATCTGAGCGGCTTCCTTGAGCTCCTTGGGTACGGTTTTTAGTGACTGGTAAAAACTCAAGGTCATATTCCAGGCCTGAGCAGTAAAAAGCCCGAAGATAATGGCCGCCTGGGCTCCCCATAATGAATGGGGAAAAAGCATTAAAAAGCCGGTGATGGTGATAGCCAGAAAGCCCAATATTGGAATAGATTGAAAGACGTCGATAATCGGAATAATTACATTCTCGGCACGTCGGCTTTTCGCTGCCCAGGCACCGACGACCAGTGAAAAGACAAACGAGAAAAACAACGCGATAAACATGCGTGTGGTGGTATCAAGCGCATAGATCGGCAAACGCCACAAACTCATCGAAATCGTGCGATACTGCGCCAATGACTCCGTACTTTGATAGTTGATTGAACCACCAAGATTGCTGATAACCCAAGCAAGCGCAAAAACCAGCGACAGCACAAAAAACAAGGCAAAAAGATCCCATTTTCCGGGCAGAAGCCTTGTGGCAGGCGTATTATAAAAGACTTTTTTCAACATAATATTTCATCTTCGCTGGCTGTTTTAATCACTCAGTGACCTGAATTTTACTATACATTCATAAAAAACCCAGTGTTTTTTAAATCAATGTATCAACAGCAAGCTTAAAACTTCCATGGCTATCGGTCGTTTTCATGATAGACTATACCAAACTCAAGTAAAATAATTTTAAATTGTGACACAATTAAAACCCTTCTACAGTGCATTTTTCATCACGATCATCGGCATTGTTGCCGCCGTTTATCTGGAACCAACACACAAACTCTATGCACTGTATCTTGTCATTGTTTTGGCCTTGCTTGAGATATCATTAAGCTTTGATAATGCCGTGGTCAACGCCAAGGTTTTAGCCAGAATGCCACCGAAATGGCAACAGCTTTTTATCTGGATCGGCCTGCCCATCGCCGTGTTTGGCATGCGCCTTGTTTTCCCTATCTTTCTTGTGGATATGACAACGCCGCTGTCCTTTATGGAGGTTTTGCACCTTGCCATATCAAAGCCCGATGACTACCATTATGCCTTAATGCTCGGTTTTCCCACCATCTGTGCCTTCGGTGGCGGTTTTCTGATCATGGTGTTTTTGAAATTTTTTGCCGCAGAAGAACATGAAACACAGTGGATAGCATGGCTTGAGAATAATAGAATCGTCTCCACATTGCGATCCTACCCGGGAGGCTATATCCTCTTGGCGCTTATCATCGGCATTATCGTTATCACCAATGCCAACCCCATCCATGGTGTCACCCTGGCGGTTGCCTTTCTAGCCGGACTTATGATTCATGAAGCGCTTGGCATACTCGATCATCTCTTCGGCGGCAATATGGCCAGTAATGTAGCCAAAAATGGACTCATGGGCTTTTTGTATCTGGAGGTGCTTGATGCCTCATTCAGCTTTGATGGTGTGATCGGCGCCTTTGCCATCACCACCAATATTTTTATGATCATGATTGGGCTTGGCATTGGTGCCATGTATGTCCGATCATTGACCATCTTTTTTGTCCGTCACAACACCCTGGCAAAATTTCGCTATCTTGAACATGGCGCCCATTATGCCATCGGCTTTCTGGCCATTGTCATGTTTATCAAGATCTTCACTCACGTACCAGAATGGTTAACCGGTACCGTCGGTATTGGTTTAATCGTCATCGCCTTTATCCATTCTACTATCGCCAATGGCCGCGACAGGGGCTGACAAATTTCCTTTCATTCCATGTTATAAAGAGTATTTCACCATGAATCAAAGTTTTCGAAATGTGCCTAAAACTGGCGTTATCTATGTCATGGCTAAAGCACAGGCCCACGGCTTTCACTATGGTCATAAAGACTGGGCAAATCTCGGACAAGGAGCTCCTGAAACCGGAATCATCGATCAGGCACCAAGACGCCTTGATAGCATAAGTCTTGATGAGATAAGCGCGGAATACAGCCCTGTTGCCGGCGATTATGAGCTAAGGCAACAGATTGCCGATTTATATAATCAGCGCTACCGTCAAGGCAAATCGAGTCAATACAGCTTTGAAAACGTCGCCATCTGTGCCGGCGGCAGACTGGCACTAACGCGTATTGCCGCCATTATCGGCAACATCAATCTCGGACATTTTCTGCCGGATTACACCGCCTATGAAGAACTTTTAAGCACTTTTAACAGCTTTGTTCCCATTCCCTTGAGCTATGACGAGCTAAGTGGCTTTAAACCCGATGTTGGTATGATCAAGACCTCCATCGTCAACATGGGTCTTGGCGCCCTTTTGTTATCCAACCCCTGCAACCCTACCGGGCAGTTGTTGGCAGGGAATGAGCTCAAACAGCTGATTCAAAGCGCGTTAAAGCTCAAATGCAGTCTGATTTTCGATGAATTTTATTCCCATTACATCTATGATGCCACCCCCGGTCAAACGTTGAGTGCGGCGGCACATATCCATGATGTCAATAAAGAAAATGTTCTCATTATCGACGGACTGACCAAAAACTGGCGTTATCCGGGCTTGCGTATTTCCTGGACTCTGGGGCCAAAACATCTCATCGATGACATAAGTGCCGCCGGCTCATTTTTAGATGGTGGAGCGACTCATGCCATTCAGAAAGCCATTTTACCCTTGATTGATCGTAAACACGCCGATCAGGAAGCACTGGCTATCTCGCAAAGCTTTCAACGCAAACGCGATTATATGGTCAGCCGCCTGGAAAAAATTGGGTTCGTATTAAACACACCGCCACAGGGAAGTTTCTACTGTTTTCCTTCTTTGGAAAAATTGCCAAAGCCATTGAACGATGGCATGAACTTTTTCAAGGAAATGTTAAAGCATAAGGTGATTTGTGTGCCTGGGCAATTCTTTGACGTCAATCCCGGTCAGCGGCGTAAAAATCAAAGCACACGCTTGAAGAAATACGTCCGTTTAAGTTTCGGTCCCAGTATGGAAGAGCTAAAACGCGGGCTCGATCGTATCGAGGCCGTTGTTTCATTTCACAAATAAGTTTGTTCTTTTGTAGTAAATCGGTTATATTTCCAACCAGATTTTATAGATACGCTACTAAAACGATTTAAGAAAACCATGACACCTGTAATCGCTATTGTTGGACGTTCGAATGTCGGCAAATCCACACTGTTTAATGCACTGACAAAGACACGAGACGCACTGGTATTTGACCTGCCAGGGGTGACACGTGACCGCCAATATGGTCAGGCCAAATATGATGAGCTCAACTATATCGTCATCGACACCGGTGGCATACTCGATAATGACACCGGCATCGACAGCCACATGGCCGAGCAGTCGCTCTTAGCCATTGACGAGGCCGATATGGTTTATTTTATGGTGGATGCTCAAAGTGGACTGACGCCTGCCGATGAATATATTGCCGGGGTATTAAGAACCCGAGGAAAACCATCGGTTTTGGTTGTCAATAAAACCGATGGTCTTGAAGAAAATGCGGCCATGGCCGATTTCTATGCCTTGGGATTTGAGCATATTATTCCCATTGCCGCGGCTCACCGACGTGGCATCAGCCTCTTGGTTGAGCAGACATTGCTGCCACTTCTTCAACAACATGCTATCAAAGATTCAAGCCATGCCGAAGATGAAGCCAATAAACGCGGCATTCGATTTGCCTTGATCGGTCGCCCCAATGTCGGTAAATCAACACTGACCAACCGCATACTTGGAGAGGAGCGCGTCGTCGTCTATGATATGCCAGGCACCACGATCGACAGCATCTATCTGCCTTTTTCCCGTCTCGATGATGACTATACCATCATCGATACTGCCGGCATTCGAAGACGTGGAAAGGTCAAGGAAGTGCTGGAGAAGTTCTCCGTCGTCAAAACGCTTCAAGCCATTAAAGATGCCCATGTCATCATCACCATCATCGATGCCCGAGAAGGATTGACCGATCAGGATATGCATCTTATTGGTTTTGCCATCAATGCCGGTCGCTCCATGGTCATCGCCGTCAACAAATGGGATGGCATGAACCAAAGCGATAAAGAGAAGGTCAAGGCCGATATCAAGCGCCGTCTTTTCTTTTTAAGCGACTATGTCGATATCCACTTTATCTCGGCCTTGCACGGCACCAATGTTGGTCACCTGTTTGATTCCGTTAAAGAAGCCTACGCCAGCGCCATGCGCCGAATTGCAACGCCTGAGCTGACCCGGGTTTTAAAAATGGCGTCAGGCGAACATCCCGCACCCATCAGTGGGAAATCGCGTATTAAACTGAAATATGCTCACATGGGTGGACACAATCCGCCGATTATCGTCATCCATGGCAATCAGGTATCAAAACTGCCGGGCTCCTATAAACGCTATCTTGAGAATTTTTTTCGTGATGCGTTTTCATTTAGAGGCACTCCCATTCGGTTTGAGTTTAAAGAACCCGACAACCCTTTTGAACCGGTCAAAAAGAAAACCTCAACCCCCTTGCAGAACTATAAAAAACAACAACGTTTAAAACAAACAGCGGCGAGTAAGGATAAAAAACCGTCGGCTAAAAAACGGTAACGGCAATGCCATGCAGCTGATCGTCTCAAAACGCCACAACCTGGAAGATGTCGCCCTGGCTGCAAGCGGTGCCAAAAATGCGCTTTTGCATCTTTTGTTCGCCACATTGCTTACCGATGGCGATACACGCTTTAGCCGTGCACCGACAACGCTGTATGACTATTTTGGTGCCAAAGACATTCTTCACTACCTTGGTAGCCAGGTTACAGAAAGCCAAACCGGCACGATTATTATCACCCCAGCCTCTGCCACACCAGTTCACTCAATACCGATTGAGCAGACTCGAAAAACCAGGACCTCTTTGATGCTTTTGGGCAGCATGTCTAAACACTGTGGTCAACTTGAAATCGGCTATCCCGGTGGCTGCTCTTTCAGCGACAGACGCCCGTTTGACATCCACCTTGAAGGTCTTAAAGCCTTAGGTGCCAAGATCAGCACCGACTATGGACGCATACAGATCGAGCATCACGGCGACCAGGACAGCTGCTTTTATCTGCGTTTTCCATCGGTGGGCGCGACGATCAATCTCATGCTTTATAGTGCTATCGGAAATGCCGAGATCAGGCTTGAAAACATTGCCCTTGAACCGGAAGTCATCGCTGTTTCAGACTATTTAACGGCTTGTGGCGCGAAATTGTCGCTCGATCGCCAAAAAAGATGCCTGGATATAAAAGGGGTCAGTCGACTGCACGGCTGCTCGTTTGCGATTATCTACGATCGTATTCAGCTGATGAGCTACGCCGCCATGGCCTATCTATACGGCATTGATATCACCCTCACCGGCGTGGACTCCACGGCTTATATTGAGGCGGTACTGACGGTTCTCGATCGATGTGGAGCCAGATGGCACTATCAACCACAACAGCAGAGCATTACCTTTTCAGGTCGAAACGCCCAACTCCAGGCAACCCGTATCGATGCGCATCCCTACCCGGGTTTTCCCACCGATCTGCAACCAATTTTTGCCGTTATGCTGTCTCTAGCCGATGGCATTTCATGCATTAAAGATCACGTCTATCCCGAACGTATACGCTACGTTGATGAATTAAAAAAAATGAATTTTCCCATCGAGATCGTCAATGGTGAGCTCACCATCCACCCACTAAAAAACCCACTGGCACATGCCAGCATGCAAAGTCACGATCTTCGTGCCGGTATGGCCTGCCTTTTGGCGGCTTCTTTATGTGAGCAAAGCTCGACGATATCACATGCCGAGCAAATCTTTCGCGGCTACAGCGATCTTCTGCCCAACATGTCGCACTTCATGCAGATTGCCATTGATCATGAGAGCTTGCTGTGAATAGCCTTAAGCCTTATAACACCTACGCCATCGAGGCTTATGCCAGAGACCTTTATTTTCCCCGTACCATCGATGAGATCTCTTTAATTTATAAGCGGCATAAACAGGTTATCGCTCTTGGCAATGGCAGCAATATTATCCTGGAAAAACCCTATTATGAAGCACCTGCCTTTATGGTGCTAACCTCCCATTTTCATCACTATTATCTGGAGAATCACAGCCTTTATGCCGAGGCTGGCTGCCTGCTTAAAACACTGTCTCACCATGCCTGTGAACAAGGACTTAGCGGACTTGAGACCTTTTATGATATCCCGGCGAGTATCGGTGGGGCGATGATCATGAATACCGGCGCTTATGGCGATGAGATCTATGATCATATTCAATATGTCGATGTATTGTGTCTCAAGGATCAAAAACGCCTCCACTTTCCTAAATCTGCCATTCATTATGGCTATCGCCATTCGATGTTTAAAGATAATAATTACCTGGTTCTTGGTGCTGCCTTTACCCTGACACCTAAACCGATGAGCGACATTCGGCATAAAATGGATCATATTTTGGGTCAACGACTAAAAAAACTGCCTCCTGAACCAAGCGGCGGCAGCGTTTTCAAACGCCCAGACTATCACATCAGCGTCGGTGAGATGATCGAAAAACTGGGACTTAAAGGGTATCGAATAGGAGGAGCAGAGATCTCAAAAAAACACGGCGGCGTTATCGTCAATGTCGATCACGCCAGCGGCGAGGATATCTTAGCGCTTGTCACCTTTATGAAAGACGCCATACAACAGCATTACGGTGTGTCGTTAGAGTTAGAGCAGATTGTTATCTAAATCAAATATTGACTATATTTTAACCGATAAATAAATTTAACGCCACGCCATCATGTAGATAATCACTGGGTGCCTCGGGCCTCATAATAGATTTTGTATATCCATATACAAAATCGAATCGGCTATCCTCGGCGGCATAAATTTTGCCCGGGACGTCCGCCTCGCCAGCATACCTTCACAAATTCACTGCGTTCATTCCGAGCAGGCAACTGTCTCCGATTCTACTCTACGCCTTGGGTACAAGCTGTTTCACAGACTTCGCTCTGGCGCCTACGGCACGTCGCTTGCTGTTTACAGCGCAAGACTACCCGGGTCTACTCGACCTCGCGTTCCGCTCTCCATGTCTCGCAGCGGAAGATTTAAAATAATTATTTTCATCAAATTATAAAGATCCTGAAAACTCCCCAAAATTTTGGCATTGCTGTTATGGACATAGTATAAAGGGCAATTTGCCATCCATG
>JBMSHD010000068.1:0-12408 GCA_049416425.1 Francisellaceae bacterium
TCGATTTTGTATATGGATATACAAAATCTATTATGAGGCCCGAGGCACCAAGTTTAGCCGAAGTTTATTACAGAGAGCCACAGCGGTTTGACTCTGTTGTTGGTTGCGAGATGGCGGCGGTGATGTTGTATTGGTTTTATTATGGTAAAAGAGATGGCATTGATGCGCTGGTGAAGCGTTATTATCAGTGTCATGTTGGTGCTGTTTCGGCGGTGAGTTTTAAATCCTGGACGGCTAAATGGGCGCAAGAGCAGGGGCTGTTGGATAGCGATAACTGGTTAAAACAGGCCAGAGGGCATGATCTGTATGATTTACGCAAAGAGACGGCCAGAATTGCCTTTTTGATCGCACTCAATAAACACGACTTGAATCTGATCACACCAGAGGCGGTAGCATTGCTGAAGACGGATAAAGAGAAAAACACCAGAAAATCATCGTTTAAGTTTGTTTTTCACAATTTGAACGCGATGGAAAACATGTCGTTTTCACAGCGGAATAAATGGGCAAATTTATTGCTGATGCCATTGAATACAAATATCGTTGCCAATGATGGACAAAATGCCTGGGTTTCCTATAGCTCGGCGATAAGTCGTATTGAGAAAAATCATATGTATGATGCCTACATCTCAGGCAGAACCAGCTTTTCAGACCCGCTGATGAATTATGAACAGGCAATTAATCTGGCGTTATTGTCACAGCTGGAAAAAGTAAAAAATTCTGATCTGCCTGTATTGGAAGCCATTGATGAGCAGGCCGATCAATCGCTTATTCGAATCTGGCAATATATGCGTTCGTATTTAACGGCAGAAAATACCCAAAATGTCACTACTGAATCAATGCTTCAAAGTCTCCTGTTTTGACCAATGTTTTTTTGACAACTTAAACATCCACGCAAAATCAAGGGTTTGCGAGGCATCCCAAAAAACATTGGTCAAATGCCTAAAATAGGGCTGAAACCATTGCAATTAAAGGATTTCAGTGTAAAATTTTACGGGTTACTGGCAGCGTATGCCACTTAGAAAGATGATCATTGGTATTGACGTCACACAGGGCAGTTATTGGCAGCGTATGCCACTTAGAAATATGATTTGCCAGGCAAAACCCTTGAACATGTGTTATTGGCAGCGTATGCCACTTAGAAATTTTCCGGGGTGTTTCAAACTCTTACCGTTAATGTTATTGGCAGCGTATGCCACTTAGAAACACATCCGATATCAAAGCCGCCAATGCAGTTGAGTTATTGGCAGCGTATGCCACTTAGAAATGACAGAAATCCAGCTGGTAGTGAAATGATGAGTTACTGGCCGCATACGCCACTTAGAAGAAAAAACAGAAGCGTTGGGCATGGAAAAAAATTCATGATCGCAATGAAGCCTTGGATCGTCGGGTTTATAGCTTTGCCGCACTCGAGATTTTAAACCTGGATATGGAGCAGATTCATCGGCAGCGATTAGAAACAGAAAGCTCAATGGGCTGGCTTGATGCCTCGAGCTGTTGAGTCATCGCCACAGTGTCAGATGATTAATCTTAATCTTTAAAAAATCAGGGTGTAGAGGAAATAAAACGGAGTAATGACGACAGCGAGAAGCCATGGCGCTGCAAAAAGGATAACAAGAACCGCCAAAACAAAGGCAATGGGTTTCATCACTAGACTCTCAAGAACGTCAGCACCGGTTATAACTGATCCTGACTCAAGAGGTGGGTTTTTCACGTTGTGGCGCCATTCGCGAATAAGCGATACAACATAAGAAGCGGCAATGTAAAGCGTTAACGACACGACATAGGAGCCGAACAAGACTAATAGTAAAACCAGTAAAAAATGCATCGTATAACCTCATATTGATATGTTTAAATTATAACCAAATGCAGGTCCAAAGTAAAGAAATCGTGCATATTGCAGCACCAACAAAGCGAATTATAATTTCAAGCGGCTGTGATGGTTTAACCTGACTCTCTTTTTTCTGTTTGAATGTTTGTCAGCGCCAACGGATGGCATCAGGTTATGCAGCAATCTTATGAGCTTTGGTAGCGTGAAGCCGTTGGGTTTTATTTTTTCTTTTATAAAAATAAGCGGTAGGGATAACAAACAGCAGAATAATAATACACGGTGAGGTTATCTGACCGATGACACTTTTGATGTTTAAGTTTAAAAGCAGTACGCCATAGATGATGATGAGCATAAAAAGGGTGGCAATGGTTTTATGTGCTTTTTGACTGCCGTCAGGTTTCATGAATTTAACCAGATTTTCGGTGGCCTCTTCGGCGCCAAAGAAAGTACCGATAAAGGCGCCGGTTAATACCAGCATAGAGATAGCTGGTGTCAGATAGTGAAGAATCTGACTGGATGGAAAGGCCATGGCCAGTATGGTCAGTATTGAGGCATTGGCATAGGCCGGATTTTCTTTAATGCTATTGACGGTATCAGGCGGCAGTGCGTATTTGCAGGCTAAAATAAACAGGCAGATGATCAAGGTTAAAAAGAGGCAGGTCAGCAGGATAAGAAGACGTGCTTTTTTAGCGTCATGATGATAAGTGGTGGCAAAGCGCGGAATGATCGGGCTGAAATTCATGGCAAAAACCATCAGCGTGAAATAGCCAAAAACAAATCCACTGGGAGAACTCGAAATGGAAGAAGTGCTATCTTGCCAGAAGTAAGACAGGTATAAGCTGATAAAGACGATAGCGGCGATAAGAACAAAGATGAAACTGGAGATGATTTTGATGGCTTTCTGTGTGTCTAAGAGGGATAAAAACACGAAAAACAGCGGTACAAAAAAGCTGATGATATAGGCGCTGTGCCATTTCTCGGTATTAAATCCAAACAGATTGCCGAGGCTTATGACGTATTCCTGCAAGATGCCGATGGAATAGACCACAAGAATGGTGAAGGTGGCCAGAAAGAAAACAATAGAGAAAAAATTACCCCAGGCTTTGCCCATATCACGGTAGATGATTTCAGAGAGCGTGGCGGGTGTTTTTTGTTTTAGGATGACATTGGCAAGATGAACGTGACCGAATCCTATGATTGCGGCGGCTATAACACCGACAACAATAATGATAGAAGTTGAGCCTTCAATGGCCGTAACGGGAATATAGAGAACACCGGCACCAAAAGCGGTTGCAAACAGGCTTAATACCCACAGATAATCTTTTGTCTTTAACATTTTATACCCCCATTTTAGGACGTGTTGTTTATTCATAACTGCAAAACCACATCGATTTTGTGCTATTGTATCGTCTGTTTTGCGATAGCGTTATGATTTAAGTCAAGGAATTCGATCAAATTGCAGAATCATTTTTAGAAATAAGTTATTTGAATTTCAGCGTCTTAAGTGCTTAAGTGATGGGTATTGTAGTTATGTTGAAGCGATATTTTATGAAACAGCGTATTGAAAAAGACAGCATTGGCGAGATCAGGGTTGATGAGGACAAATATTGGGGTGCCCAGACTCAGCGATCTTTAAAATATTTCTCAATTGGCAAGGATATCATGCCGATTGAAGCCATTCATGCCTTAGCGCTGATTAAAAAAGCTGCCGCTATTGCCAATCATGAGCTTGGGTATCTAAGCGCTGATAAGAAAAAATATATTTGTGAGGTTGCCGATGAGATTATGAAAGGAGATCTTGATCGCCATTTTCCACTTCATGTGTGGATGACAGGCAGTGGCACGCAAAGCAATATGAATGTCAATGAGGTGATCTCAAATCGAGCCATTGAGTTATCGGGTGGCATCATCGGTAGTAAAGATCCGATTCATCCCAATGATGATGTCAACATGTCACAATCCTCTAATGATACCTTTCCAACGGCCATGTATATCGCCAGCGCCAGACTCATTCACGATAAACTCATACCCGCCGTGGTAGAGATGGCCAAGATGCTCCATCACAAGGCAGCAGCATGGCGAGAGATCATAAAGATCGGTCGCACTCATATGCAGGATGCCGTGCCGCTGACTCTGGGGCAGGAGTTCTCGGGGTTTGCCGTGATTTTAGATGAGAATGTGGTGAGATTAAAAACGGCACTTATCGATTTATATCGTCTGCCTTTGGGAGGCACGGCCGTCGGCAGTGGCATCAATGCACCTAAGGGTTTTGCCAAAGCGGCCTGTGATGAGATTGCCAAAATAGCGAAATTACCCTTTAGCTCGGCGGACAATAAATTTGCTGTTATGGGTTCTCATGATGCGGTGGTGGCGGCGATGGGGGCGATCAATACCCTGGCGAATTCATTGTATAAGATTGCCAATGATATCCGGCTTTTATCCTGTGGTCCGAGAGCCGGTTTTCATGAGCTTGAGATTCCCGCCAATGAGCCTGGATCTTCGATTATGCCGGGTAAGGTCAATCCAACCCAGTGTGAGGCGATGGCCATGGCGGCGGCTCAGGTTATGGGCAATAACGTGGCGGTGACCATAGGGGGCGCTTCAGGGCTGCTGCAGATGAATGTCTACAAGCCACTGATGATTTATAATGTCATTCAATCCATTCATATACTGGCCGATTGCAGTCATAACTTCAGTGAATATCTACTCAAGGATACCAAGGCCAATACTCGGAAAATCGATTATTATCTTCATCAGTCGTTAATGCTTGTCACCGCTTTGAGCCCCGAGATCGGTTATGATAAGGCTTCACACCTTGCGCATTATGCCTATGAGCATGATCTGTCTTTGTCTGAGGCCAATAAAAAGCTAGAGTTATTGAGCGAGGCGCGTTTCAATGAGCTGATGAAACCGGAGAATATGCTGTAAGAGGTTGAGGAGGAATTCCTCTTCACCCTCTCCTTTGTTTTAACAGCTAAATATACAGACCGATCAATTAGCGCCTGCTAATTTAAAAGGCGCCTATTTTGGAGCGGGGAATTTCTCCTCATTTGGCATGATTCTGGGATCTTATCTTGGTGGCGTATTACTGGCTTTTGCGTCGCGTCAGCTTCTTTATGAGAGCATGGCTGTGATTTGTCTTATGATTTTCGTGCTATACTCACAATCTATAAAACAAACTAATCATAAACTAAAACATGTTCAAATAGGCCTTTGATAGCGGTTTTGAGCGTGGGATTATTGAGTAAGGAGAAAAAATGAATTACGATTTGTTTACACCGATTAAGCTTGGCGATCTCTCATTAGATAACCGAATTATCATGGCACCTTTGACGCGATGCCGTGCCGATGATAAACGGGTGCCAAATGCGTTGATGAAGACCTATTATGAACAAAGAGCAAGCGCAGGTTTGATCGTCACCGAGGCGACGTCCGTCTCACCGATGGGGGTGGGTTATCCGAATACCCCCGGTATCTGGAATCAAGAGCAGATTGCCGGCTGGCAGAAAATCACCGAAGCGGTGCATACAAAAGGCGGAAAGATTTTTTTGCAATTATGGCATGTCGGCAGGATTTCAGATCCTATCTATCTAGGAGGACAAAAGCCCTGGGCACCAAGTGCAATAAAACCGGCAGGCCATCCGAGTCTTTTGCGTCCAATCCGAGATTTCGTCACACCCAGAGCCATGACTGAAGCCCAAATCAAGCAGACCATTGCCGAATTCAGGCAGGCGGCGATCAATGCAAAATCTGCCGGTTTCGATGGGGTCGAGATTCACGGTGCCAATGGTTATCTTTTGGATCAGTTCTTGCAGGATAGCACCAATCAGCGGGACGATGATTACGGTGGCAGCCGGGAAAACAGAGCGCGATTTATGCTTGAAGTCACCGATGTGGTCTGCGATGTCTGGGGTTCAAATCGAGTAGGAATGCATCTGGCACCGCGTTGTGATGCCCACGATATGGGTGATTCCGATGCCAAAGCGACATTCTCCCATATTGCCAGTGAGTTAGGCAAACGCAATCTAGCCTTTATCTTTGCGCGAGCAAACCTCGGCGAAGATGGGCTTCATAGCGATTTAAAACAGATCTTTGGTGGCGCCTATATCATTAACCAGCAGCTGTCTAAATCAGAGGCCGAAAGAGAGATCAAAGCCGGTAATGCTGATGCGGCTGGATGGGGTCAGTTGTTTATCGCCAATCCCGATCTGGTTGAGCGCTTCAGAAAAGGGGCAACACGAAATGTGCCGGATTCAACCACATTTTATACCGGAGATGACAGAGGCTATATTGATTATCCGTTTATGAAGCTATAGCTGGCGCATTGATTTTGCTTAAGTAGTTATTAAAAACTACCCCGTCGAGCAGGCTATTGCTGGCTTGCGTAGAGCTTAAGGTGAAGAATAAACCAGCTTAAAGCGCTCCAAAACCAGCATCATTTTCTCATCAGCCACCGTGCCAATGTCTTGAGATGCCTTGCTAAAAAATGCCCAATGTAACTCTCGCCAGCTTCTAAGTGATCGATCTTCTTCTCCTTCAGCCCAGGCGAATTCGGCGGTTACATCACAATAGCGGCAAAGCCTGACTTCCGTCGTTTCGATAATAGCCTGTGGTTGGTCTTGCCAATTTGTCACCACATGCAATTTTCCGACCACAGGCAGAGGTTCTTGCTCGATATCATAAGCTGCCTTGAGGCTGCAAGTCGCGGTTTTAATCCCCTGTCTTATCAGCTCGACACAATGATTGGCGTTTGTCTCATCATCACAGAAATAGCCTGAGCTAACTTGCCGATGTCGTTGTTTATGCTCTTGTGGAAGACTCTCTAGATAGTGATTTAAAAACTGTTGTGATGAGTCGTTCATCTTGGCGGTTTCAACACCTAGTCTCTCATTTTCTGTACAATTCGAGCTTTCAAGCTTTCCTGCATTATTTTCCATTTTTGTCGAGAACCTTGGTTTTCAAGCGTTTAATTTTTTCAATACAATCTCATTGATCTGCTTGGGATTGAGTTTCTCGGTGCTGTTTTTCATGATCTGGCCGACAAAAAAGCCTAACAGCTTGGTTTTTCCAGCTTGATATTGAGCGACTTGAGCGGGATTCTCGGCGATGATCCGATCGGCCAGTATTTCGATTTCATCGGTATCATTCGATTGCCTAAGACCTAATTTTTCAATGATTTCGGTCATCGACTGAGGAGTGTTGTAATAGGCATCGAGTATCACTCTTGCCGATTGATTGGAGATGGTGTCATCGAGCGTGTGTTTTATTAGCTCAGACAGCGCCTCAATCGGCACGATAGTGGGATGAAAGTCGATATTATGGCGATTGAGAAGCGCCATCAGCTCACCGCTGATCCAATTGAAGGCGATGCGCCGGCCGACAATTCCACTTAATCGATCGAAGTAGGTCATCACTTGTATGTCTGTGCATAGAAACTCAACCTCTTGCTCATCAAGATCAGCCAGATACACTTCTTTTTTATCTTTTAGATCAACGGGCATGTCGGCGGCGATTTCGGCTATCTGTTCATCTGCTAGCAGTATTGGTAGGAGATCTGGATCGGGAAAATAGCGATAATCATAAGCCTCTTCTTTGGAGCGCATCGAGCGGGTTTTATTTTGTAGCGAATCATAAAGACGGGTTTCCTGTAAGACTTTTGCTCCAGACTCAAGCACTTTAAGCTGCCGCTTTTTTTCATAGTCAATGGCATTTTCGATAAAGCGAAACGAGTTGATGTTCTTAAGCTCGGCTCGCCTGCCGAGTACATTGGAATCTTTGGGCTTCATCGATAAATTCACATCGCAGCGGAAAGAGCCTTCCTGCATGTTACCATCTGAGATATCGAGATATCGGACTAACTGGTGCAGATATTTCAAAAACGTAATCACTTCTTCACTGGAACGAAAATCAGGCTTGGTGACGATCTCAAGCAATGGCGTGCCGACGCGATTGAAATCGATACCGGTTCGATCATCAATAAAATCATGGACGGATTTCCCAGCGTCTTCCTCCAGGTGCGCCCGTTCGATGCGAATGGTTTTTAGGCCTTTACTCGTCTTGATATCGATATGGCCATTCTGGATAATAGGATTGTCGCTTTGGCTGATTTGATAGCCCTTGGGCAGATCGGGGTAAAAATAATTTTTGCGGGCAAAAAAGCTGTTTTTTGATATCGTCGCATCAACGGCGAGACCAAAACGCACGGCCAGATCGATGACTTTTTTGTTCAATACCGGTAGTACTCCGGGTAAGGCGATATCGATAAAACTCGCCTGAGTATTTGGCATGGCACCGTAAGTCGTTGGACTGTTGGAGAAGAGTTTGCTTTTTGTCTTCAGTTGAACGTGGATCTCAAGTCCAATCACCATCTCCCAATTCATGGTAATTCCCCCATTATTTCTGGTTGTGAAAGATGCCAATCGCTGTGTTGTTGAAAATGGGCTACAGCCTGAATCAGCTTATGATCTTCGAAGGGTTTTGCCATCAGTTGTCCGCCAAAAGGCAGTTCATCGATAAAACCAATTGGAAAAGATACGGCCGGCATTCCAGCCAGATTGGCGCCAATGGTGAACAGGTCGGATAAATAGGTGGATACCGGATCGCTTTGGGCACCAAGTTTAAAGGCGGTTGTGGCCGATGTCGGTGTCAAAATCAGATCGACTTCATCGAATATGCGCCTGATCGACTGGCTAAACTGAGCTCGAAGTTTCTGCGCCTGGTGGAAATAGGCATCATATTGACTGGCGGCAAGTACATAGTTACCCATGATGATGCGTCTTTTGACCTCCTCTCCAAAGCCAATGCTTCGAGATTTCGTGTAGATCTCATCCAGTGTTTTTGCCTCAGGAGCTCTGAAGCCAAAACGTATGCCATCATAACGAGCCAGATTGGTTGCCGCCTCCGCCGGAGCCAGAATGTAATAAGCCGCTACGGCAAGATCCAGATCAGGCAATGAGATGGGTTTGAATCTGACCCCAAGTGATTTGAAGCGCTCAATACAATCTGTCAGGCAGATTTGTGCCTTGTCAGAGAGTTGTGACAGCAATGTATCGTCGATACCGATAGTCAGTGTATCGGCTTTTTGGTCAAGGCTTTTGGTGAAGAAATCGGCATCGATGGCGATGCTGGTTGAGTCATTGATATCCTGTCCACTGATACACGATAGCAGGGCGGCGGCATCTGTGACCGATTCGGCAATAACACCTGCCTGGTCGAATGATGAGCCGTAGGCGATCATGCCAAAACGCGAAACACTGCCATAGCTTGGCTTCATGCCGGTTAAGCCACAGAATCCGGCCGGTTGCCTGACCGACCCGCCGGTATCGGTTCCGGTGGCAATAGGAGTTAGGCCGGCGGCGACGGCTGCCGCTGAGCCACCGGATGAGCCACCGGGGACGTGCTCTATATTCCAGGGGTTCTTCACGGCACCATAATGGCTGTTTTCATTGGTTGAGCCCATGCCAAACTCATACATATTGCTCTTGCCGAGCATGACCATGCCGGCTTCTTTGCACTTTTTGACCACGGTGGCATCATAGGGAGAGATAAAATTTGTCAGCATCTTAGAACCACAGCTGGTTGTAATGCCCTTCGTGCAGAAATTATCCTTGTGAATGATGGGAATGCCGGTTAAAAAATGTTGTTTTTTCTGTTTTATCATCTGATCGGCAAGTTCGGCTTCGGCGAACGCCAGATCTTCACTGATGGTGATCAAGGCATTTAGCTCGGGATTTAATCGATTAATGTTTTTAAGATAGAGACCTGTGAGCTCAACGGCACTGATTTGGCGTGTGTCGAGTCTCACACGTAGAGATTGCAGTAAGGTTTTATCATTCATTCGATCACCTTTGGTACCACGAAATGCTGAGATTGAAATTCCGGCGCAATTTTGGCAAATTGTGCGGATAAGTCTTGTATAGAAGCAAGATCATCTCGCATAGCCATGTTGTTTTGCAGTGGCGATATCATGGCATCAATGCCGTCGGTATCGATGGCTTTGATGCGATTGAACAGGGTGATAATCCGATTTAGGTCGGCTTGATATTGCGTCAGTGTTTCATCATTGGTCTCAAGCTTCGACAGATTTGCAATTCTTGAGGTCTCTTCAAGCGATAGAGTCATTGAGCTTTTGTTCATTCACTTTAGTGTCTAATGCTTAATAGTGTACCGATTAATGGCAAGATCAAAAACTATTTTGACTGAAAAATTCATTTTTTCTGCTTTCATCCTTGTAATTTTCGTGATAGTCGCCATCTATAAAAGCAATGTATTAATATTGGAACCAAGTATGTTGGAAAAAATGAAAGGCACCACGATTCTGTGTGTGCGTCGTGGTGATGAGGTTGTCATCGGTGGTGATGGGCAGGCGACACTCGGTAATACTGTGGCGAAAGATAACATCGTTAAGGTGCGTCGTTTAAATGATGGCAAGGTGCTAACCGGTTTTGCCGGTTCTACCGCCGATGCCTTTACCCTTTTTGAAAAATTTGAACAGAAACTTGAGCTTTATCAGGGGAATCTGGAGCGAGCTGCCGTTGAGATGGTACGCGAGTGGCGTATGGATAGAATGCTTAGCAAGCTTGAAGCGATGATCATTGTTGCCGATGAGCATAAATCGCTTCTGATCTCCGGAGTTGGTGATGTTATGGCGGCCGATGAGAAAGGTATTTTATCGATTGGCTCAGGCTCTGCTTTTGCCAAAGCCGCCGCTCATGCGCTGGTCGATAATACAACGCTTTCGGCTCGTGAGATTGTCGAGAAAAGTTTGAATATCGCCGCCGATATCTGTATCTATACCAATCATAACCTCACCATTGAAACCCTGCTAAATCAAGCCGAAAAATAAAGAGGAATACTAATTATGTCACAAATGACACCCAAAGAGATCGTCAGTGAACTGGATCGTTTTATCATCGGTCAGCAAGAGGCCAAAAAAGCCACGGCGATCGCCTTGAGAAATCGTTGGCGCCGTATGCAGCTCGATGATGCCATGCGCCAGGAAGTCACGCCTAAAAATATTTTGATGATCGGTCCCACCGGTGTGGGTAAGACAGAGATTGCCCGCCGTCTGGCGCGATTGGCAAATGCGCCATTTATCAAAATCGAGGCGACCAAATTTACCGAGGTTGGCTATGTCGGTAAGGATGTGGATTCGATCATTCGTGATCTTGCCGATATCGCCATTAAGATGCAGCGAGAAAAGGAGAAAGAAAAGGTCTACGCCAAGGCTGAAATGGCGGCAGAAGAGCGTATTTTAGATGCTTTATTGCCACCGGCTAGAAGTGCTAAATCCAGTAATATCGGTTTTGCCAATGAGCCGGTTGATGAGATAAAGGAAGAGACGAAGGTCGAAAGCAGCACTCGAGCGCTGTTTCGCAAGAAGTTAAGAGCCGGAGAGCTTGATGATAAAGAAATTGAGGTGGAAGTCAGCGCACCGTCGATGAGCATGGAAATCATGGGGCCTCCTGGTATGGAGGAGATGACTTCTCAGCTGCAAAATATGTTTTCATCGCTTGGTAGTGATAAGCAGACCAGACGTAAGCTTAAGGTGAAAAAAGCCTTAAAGCTGGTACAGGATGAAGAAGCCGGTAAACTCATCAACGAGGATGATATCAAGGCAAAAGCCATCGAGGCGGTTGAGCAAAACGGGATCGTCTTTATCGATGAGATCGATAAGATCTGTAAAAAATCCAGCAATCAAGGTGGAGATGTCTCCAGAGAGGGGGTTCAGCGTGATCTCTTACCGCTGGTTGAAGGCTCGACGGTGACGACCAAATATGGCATGATCAAAACCGATCATATTCTGTTTATCGGCTCCGGTGCCTTTCATGTGGCTAAACCTTCGGATCTGATTCCTGAACTTCAGGGGAGATTGCCGATTCGAGTGGAGCTTGAATCACTGACCTCAGGAGATTTTGTTCGTATTCTGACAGAGCCAGATTGTGCGTTATTAAAACAGTATGTTGCCTTGATGAAGACTGAAGATTTCATCATTGATTTTACCGATGAGGCGGTAAAACGCATTGCCGATATTGCATTTCGAGTCAATGAAGAGGTCGAAAATATCGGTGCCAGACGCCTTCATACCGTGCTTGAAAAACTGTTGGAAGAAGTGTCTTTTGATTGTCCTGACAGCAAAGACAGAGCGCTTGTCATTGATGAAACTTATGTCGATGGCAAATTGGGACGTCTGGTTAAAAACCGTGATTTGAGTCAGTATATTTTGTGATATGATCGACATCTCTGCCGTTTTCTGGCAGTTAATATGTGTTATTGATTAAATCATCATTATATCTAATTGTTTCCCCTTGACTTACTCGGATTTAGTGTTAGAATGCCGCACTGATAAAGTGAAGTGCAAGCAGGCATAGGGGAGTGCTTACTGTCTTCTATACTTGTTTGCAGGCTTCTTTTATCTTGAAATGCATTTGGAATGTGTGCAAAATAACTTCCCGTATATATCCGCCGTGAAACCTTGTTTCTCGTCATTGCCGCGACAGAGTGAAATGGAGCAATAAAGCAATTACTTTATCCATTGAACGCCCGCAGTATGGATTGCGCAGGGCTATTTGTAAGACGAT
>JBMSHD010000069.1:0-12224 GCA_049416425.1 Francisellaceae bacterium
GAAAAAAGAGTATTTTGATGAACATTTAATCAATAATTTACCAACTTGGGTATTGCCGCGGGGGTATTATTTCCGGTCTTTGGCCTGTTACTCAACCCCATTATCGCAGGCGCTGCCATGGCGGCCTCATCATTAACCGTTGTTCTCAATGCCAATCGCTTACGTTTTTTCAAAACCGGGAGGAAATAAAATGGATATCGCATTTAATAGTATTATGCTGGCACTTGCCATTTTTGTTATCTATTGGTTTTGGTTATCTCAAGCAAAAATGCAGAAAATTCAGTCGGGTCGCGTTAAAATTATCGTAAAAGATGGGGTCTATTCACCCTCAAGCTTAAGCTTCACCGAAAATCAACCTGTTCAACTTGAATTTCTGCGCGAAGATAGCACTTCCTGTTCAGAAGTTGTGGTTTTTAAAGAGCTCGATAAACAATATCAGCTGCCTTATAAAAAATCGGTGTCCATCGATCTGGGAAAACTTCCTAAAGGAGGATATACATTCAGCTGTCAGATGAATATGTATCAGGGAAGTTTTCGCGTCGGAGGATAAAACAGAGAATAATAAATGGTGAGAGCCTCGTGTACCAAAAGCAGATACCTAGTATGGTGTGCATTTAAAAAATTGGATCGGAGAAACCAGGCTCACAATACGTTAAAGCATATCATACACTCATCCGATCGAGATCGTTTACAGATTTTCGTTGCAAGCTCAAATAGAAATAACCACTGTCTTTATATTCGCCAATTCTCGAAGCGCCTCACGAGAACACTCTCGTCCATAACCGGACTGTTTGATTCCACCAAATGGCAGGGCCGGATGAGACGCCACACAGCGATTGACAAAACACATGCCGGCCTCAATACGATTTCTGGCTATATCTCGTGCAATATCGATATCACGGCTGAAAACACCGCTGCCTAAACCAAATTGAGACCGATTGGCAAGGGCGATGGCCTCTTCATCATCTTTAGCACGAATTATAGCAATAACCGGGCCAAACAGCTCTTCATCAAAGGCCACCATACCGGGTTTGACATCCGTTAATACGGTTGGACTGTAATAGACACCACCATTGATATCCCGCTTTTGACCGCCCATTAAGCATCTGGCACCCTGATCAATGCTTTTTCGCACCTGTTCATCGAGCATCTGGCGCAAATCAGCTCTGGCCATCGGTCCCATCGTGGTTTTTTCATCCATCGGATCGCCGACCACAATTTGAGATACCTCACGTAAGATGAGTTGTTCAAATGCCTTGATAATCCGTTCATGAACGATCACCCGTTTGGGAGAGACGCAAACCTGACCGGCATTGGCCATTCTCGATTTGACAATCTGACTTGCCGCCGCCTCAATATCGGCATCGGCTCGAATAATATAAGGATCACTTCCACCTAGCTCCAACACCGATTTTTTACAGACCTCTCCGGCGGTTTTGGCAACAATAGCTCCGGCTCTGTTGCTGCCAGTGATGGTAACGGCTTTGACGATGGGATGCCTGATATTATAATCAGACAGGCTCAAATCAATGACGATATGCTTAACGATATCAAGCCCCACACATTCATTGATGAGTTTTGCCGCCATGTTACCGCAACCGATGACATTCTCGGCATGCTTTAAAATCACCGCATTACCGATTAACAGACTGGGAACAATGGCTCTCAAAACTTGCCACAATGGGAAATTCCACGGCGTGATGCTGTAGATCACCCCCAAAGGCTTAAACACGCGTATGGCATCAGGTCCGTCATACTCAACCGTCTCATCAGCAAGCATCGCCGCCCCATTTGCGGCATAAAAGCGGCACAGAGAAGCGCATTTTTTAACCTCGGCCTGGCTCTCGAGAAAGGTCTTGCCCATCTCCTGAGTCATGATGCTGGCGTACGAGTCGACATTTTTTTCCAAATTATTGGCAATATCCATGAGATAGCCGGCACGCCTCTCTACAGCCAATGCACTCCAGCTTCGCTGCTGATCCTCAAGGGTTACCAATATGCTGTCAATCTCATCCTGTTGCAACGTTTTATAACTAAAAATTTCATCACCCGTTGCCGGATTGATGGTGTGATAATGGGTGATCATACGGTCTTCTCCGTCATTTTTTTAAGATGATAAAACAGCTTCATGTTCTCACTGTAATCAATAGGGACAAACAATACACAGGGTCTATCCTTAACCTCATCAAAACGGGCAAAAACAGACGCCAGATCAAAAACGCTCTCCAGTGTTTCGGCATAAGCGCCAAATCCCTTGGCGATGGTAAGCAAATCGGGATTGTTAAGATCGATATGAGAGCTTTTGCCAAAATGCATCTCCTGCTTCCATTTGATCAGTCCATAGTGATCATCGACCCAGACCACAATGATGACAGGAAGTTTTTGAGAAGTGGCCGTGGCCAGCGCTTGAATGCTCATGATAAACCCACCATCACCGCATAAAGCCACCACACGCTTATCAGGATAGATGGCCTTGGCTGAGATGGCAGAAGGCATGCTGCCTCCCATCGAGCAAAATCCATTGCTGATAAAGCAGGTCATCGATTCATAGGCTCTGTACTGCCTGGCAACCCACATCTTATGAGCACCAACATCACTAAACAGCATATCGTCATCGGCCATATTCTCACGAAGATGGTGCAAAAAAGCCTTGGGTTTGACGGGAAAGGCGCCTGAATTATCATCCTGATTTAAATCCTGCTTAACCTTATCCTGAATCTGTTTAAACAATACGATTTCAGATTTTTGGCAACCGGCATTAAGGCGAATATTAATCTGCGACAAAATGGCCGCTATATTTCCAATGAGCTGCAATTTAGGCAGATAGTGACTGTCAATCTCGGCAGGCACGACATTTATATGAACCACGACCTTATCAGCGGTTTGATTCCATTTCTCCGGCGCCCACTCTACCAGACTATAGCCAATACATATCACGAGGTCTGCTTCCTCAAAAGCACTCACGGCAATATCTTTCATGCCCATTCCAACCGTATGCAGACTGTGCTGATAACGATCACTGACAACTCCTTTACCCATAAATGTGGTGGCGGCAAAGAGATTGGTTTTTTCTAAAAACTCCGCCATTTGTTGATCCACCCTGCCTCGCACGGCCGAATCACCAGCCAGAACCAAAGGGCGAGATGCCTCTTCCAGTAAACTGATAAACTCATTGATCTTAATCTCAGAAGACTGATAATGATCAACCACATTAATTTTGGGCAGCGGCTTGACGATGACCTCTTCGGCGGCAACGTCTTCGGGCAATTCAATAAGTACCGCTCCGGGAAGACCGACTTGTGCCATCTTAAAGGCCTTGGCAACGATCTCGGGGATGGTATCGGCATCGCGAATGGTTACCGCCCATTTCGTCACTGATCGATACATATCCACTGAATCCATATTCTGATGGGAAACTTTATGCAATCGATGCGTCGAAGCCTGACCGATGACAACAATCAATGGCATATGATCCATATTCGCCTGAGCCACTCCGGTAATAAGATTTGTCGCCCCGGGACCAAGCGTACCAAGACACACCGCTGGCTGACCGGTCAAATAACCATCCATGGCAGCAATGAATGCGGCTGTCTGTTCATGTCTTGTGGTGACAAAATCGATATCTGAGTCTAAAAGCGACAACATGATATCGGCATTTTCTTCACCGGGAACACCGTACATTTTACGCACTCCCTGCATTTCCAAACACTGCAGGAATAAGTCGGATGCTTTCATCTGTTTTCCTCTCCTTATGGTTAATACCTTATTCTCATTTCCAACCAACAACCTGTTTTTTTAAAATTTAAAACGACTGACCAAATGATCAAAGACAGCCTTGCATCATTTTAAGACGGTTTAGGTAAATGACTCTGCCCGAGCCTCATTCCAGTACTTTGCATACTCCGCCGGCAGCGTGTTGGAATCGAGAAAACAGCCATCGGCAACATATTGATGAATTTCATCCAAAGACTTAGCTGTCTCACGATTAATACGCCGCATGACCCTGGAAGGTTTTAAATCGCTGGGATTGGTAAGCCCCATGGCGCCGACGATTTCCGCGAAGCTCTTTATCGTCGCATCATGATAACGCCTGACGCGCTCCTTCTTCTCCTCAACATTCAAGGCCTTATAAAGACGTGGATTCTGCGTCGCCACACCAACTGGGCAGGTATTTTTATTGCACTGTTTGGACTGTATACAACCTAGAGACAACATCATGGCTCTGGCGCTGTTGATGGTATCGGCGCCCATGGCGATAATCTTGACCATATCAAATCCGGTGGCGTTCTTGCCACTGGCAATGATACGAATGTGATCACGAATACCACAACCAATAAGGGCATTATGCACAAAGGCCAAAGCCGTCTCCAAAGGCACGCCGATATGATTGACATATTCGGCAGGAGCCGCTCCAGTACCGCCCTCTGCACCATCTACAGTGATAAAATCCGGGTAGATGCCGGTTTTTAACATCGCCTTGCAAATGGCCAAAAATTCGGTTTTTCGCCCCAGGCACAGCTTAAAGCCCACTGGTTTTCCGCCAGAGACTTCTCTGAGATCTCTTATCCAGTGACACAGACCCTCTGGACTGTCAAAGGTCGTATGCGCCGGAGGTGACAACACATCATGTCCCAATGGCACATCCCGAATTTTGGCGATCTCGGGAGTCAGTTTTTCTTTCGGTAAAACACCACCATGAGCCGGTTTTGCACCTTGAGACAGTTTGATTTCAATCATTTTTACCACTTCGAGATTGGCTTTTTCCTTGAATTTATCGGCATCAAAATGCCCATCATGTGTTCTGAATCCAAAATAACCTGTGCCGATCTGCAACACAATATCACCACCCTGAAGATGATACTCCGACAGACCACCCTCTCCAGTATTATGACTGAAATTACCAAGCTTAGCTGCTTTATTGAGCGCCATCACCGCATTTCTTGAGATAGCACCATAACTCATCGCCGAAATATTAAGCCTTGAGGCCGAGTACGGTTTTGTACATTGGCTATTACCAATGGTGATTCTGGGATCAACATCCTTGGGATGAACCGGTGACAGCGAATGCAACACCCATTCATAACCAGGTTTTAAAATATCTCTCTCGGTACCAAATGCCAGCGTATCTTCTATCCCTTTGGCTCGCTCATATACCAGCGTTCTGGTCTGGCGATCAAACGGACGCTCCTCGGTGTCACTGGCGATAAAGTATTGCTGAACCTCGGGGCGAAAAAACTCCAGAATAAAACGCATATGCCCCAACACGGGAAAATTCTTCAAGATTGAATGTTTCGTCTGCGTCACATCATAGATGCCAATAATCAGCACGAGAGCTAGAAGTCCAAGCAATGTGTAGATATGATGCATCAGCGCCAATAGCCCAATAATGACCAGGATGACAATGCCAAAACCGATATACCATTTCCTTCTTTCTGATATATGCATATAAATCCTTATTTTCATTTTTCAATGATGGATTAAAAAAGCCTAGCAGCAATTTGGCAGGATGGGTATATTAAGGATAAAAAAATTCCCTATTTGGTTTTGAAACCTTCAGAAAATTTTGCCATAGCCACGAAGGGACTAACCACTGATACTAACAACATGGAGAAAATACAAATGCTTCTCATATTGGGTGATGATATCGGCGATGACCTGCTCCTCGGTATAGCCCATAATGTCATATTTCTGACCACCATGCTCAAGATAAACTTCGGCTCGATAATAGTGTTGATCGTCATCTTCTCTCAGTTTTGGCCCATAATCCGGGTAGTCATAGGCTTTGAGTTTGACATGATAGACAAAGTCATACGCACCCATCCTCGGCAAAATTAGGCGAATACTTTCAGCATCTTCTTTGATCACAGCATCGACATCATTGCTTTTCAACTGTTTTATCACTTCACCGACGGCAGGCTTGACAACCTGCTGCATAAAATCGATGGCGGCGTATTTATCCGGCAACAATAGTAGCGAGTCCAGTCTATGCTGCCATGGCATGTTTGCCTTGGCATATTGAACGGCTGTCGTGTGAGTCTCAATACTATGACGTTTAAGATAATCCTCCTTCAAAGCCTTGATCAATGAAATACAGATCATAAACAAAATAATCAGAAACGGGAAGGCACTGGCGATAGCCGCCGTTTGCAGTGCAAGCAAACCGCCAGAGTACAAAAGTGATATCGCCAAGCCCCCTTCTAATAGTGACCAAAAGATACGCTGCCAGACGATTGAGTGCCTCGCACCCCCGGTTGCCAGAAGATCCACCACCAGTGAGCCGGAATCCGATGAGGTCACAAAAAACGTCACCACTAAGATCAATGCCACAACCGAGGTTAGCGCCGACCAGGGAAAATGCTCTAAAAACACGAATAAGGCCGACGGAATATTGTCCTTAATCGCCGCCAACAGACTCTGACCATGCCCGGCAAACACAATGGATATGGCGGAGTTACCAAACACCGTCATCCACAAAAAGGTGAAGCCTGTCGGCACAAACAACACACCGATTAAAAATTCGCGAATGCTTCGCCCTTTTGAAACTCTGGCAATAAACATGCCAACAAACGGTGACCAGGCAATCCACCAGCCCCAGTAGAACAGCGTCCAGCCACTTAACCATCCCTGCTTATTCTCATAGGCATAGAGATTAAAGGTCTTATAGACAATCGTGCTTAAATACATGCCTGTATTCTGGACAAAGGCCTGAATCAAGGTGCTCATGCCACCGACAATTAGAATGAATACCATCAACACAACGGCGATGATGATATTGACATTGCTTAGAATTTTGATACCTTTATCGAGTCCTAATATTACTGACATCGTAGCAATCAGCGTGATGATAATAATAATCAACGTCTGCAAACCGATATTAATCGGCAAACCATAGAGATAATTGAGTCCGGCATTGACCTGGCTGGCTCCCAGTCCCAGCGAAGTTGCAATGCCAAATAATGTGCCTAAAATGGCAAAGATATCGACAAGATGCCCAATCCAGCCGAATATACGACGACCAAACAAGGGATACAATGCCGATCGCGGCAGAAGCGGCAGCTTGTCTGGGTGCCTCGGGCCTCATAATAGATTTTGTATATCCATATACAAAATCGAATCGGCTATCCTCGGCGGCATAAATTTTGCCCGGGACGTCCGCCTCGCCAGCATACCTTCACAAATTCACTGCGTTCATTCCGAGCAGGCAACTGTCTCCGATTCTACTCTACGCCTTGGGTACAAGCTGTTTCACAGACTTCGCTCTGGCGCCTACGGCACGTCGCTTGCTGTTTACAGCGCAAGACTACCCGGGTCTACTCGACCTCGCGTTCCGCTCTCCATGTCTCGCAGCGGACGATAACTGAAATAACCCAACGCCAGACCGACGATGGCATAAACCGACCAAGCCTGCAACCCCCAATGAAAAAAAGTGATATTCATGGCGCTTTTGGCCGCATTGATGGTATCGGCAGCGGCATCCGGTGGGGAGACATAATGCTGAAGTGGTTCGGCCACGCTGAAAAACATAAGACCGATACCCATGCCTGCCGAGAACAGCATGGCAAACCAGGATAGATTGCCGTATTCCGGCTTCGCATGATCGGGACCAAGCTTGATCTCTCCCAGACGGCTGAACATCAAAAATACGCATAAGACCAAAAATATAGCCATTGCCAGAATATAAATCCAACCGACTTTTGTGCTCAACCAGCTTTGAATGGCACTGAAATAAAGCTGAGAAGTGCGAGGGTAGATTACGCCCATCAAGGTAAACAATACCACGAGTATCAGTGCGGGATAAAAAACCGGCGCATAAGCTCCTTTTTGTCTGTCCATCAAATACTTTCCTTCGATTACCCTTGCTCTTCACCCTAACCGAGTAAAAATAGAATTTCAAGCCCTACCACAGACCCTTTGTGTTTAATCCGCGATTATGCCAAGGATTTCTGATTCTTTATAATCCGCCTCCATCGACCTGCCTAATAAGCGAATAAAATCAATTTTATAGCATAGACTGTTGTCTGTATGGACTTAATTTTTTCAGTTGTTTACCGCTATTTCAAACAATATTGAGCCTAATCAACTTTATTATCTGTCTAAAAGAGAATTAAAATCATTACAACCCCACTGTTTCCATTGATTCGCTTATCAATTAACTTTAATATCAAAGCTATCCATTCCAATATAACAACCCAGTGCAATATATGGAAAAACTGAATTATGAAGAAGCCAAGGCGTTGATTAAGCCTGTTAACCAGGAACTGTATGAAATTCTGGAGGACATCACACCCGATGACGATATGCATATCTACCTCGCCGAATATCCCTATGGTGTCGAGATTGCTGATAAAAACAACTATTATTTCCCCTTTGGTGATAAGCTTATCGCCTATGAAGAATTGCCACAGAACATAAAAAAAGACTTTGCCGGATGGGATAGCAATATTCCATTTGGTATTGTGCTTGAGAAAAGCATGGAGCATTATTTGTATGATGAGGATATCACAACCCCGGGCAGAATTTATCATACAGGAGACTGTTTTGGTTATGATTATTGTTTAAAAAACCCATTAATTAACACTCTATCAATACCAGTATATCAAGTCAGCGCTGGAGCACGATCCTGTTTCTGCATTACCAACCTCGGTAATGGTATGTTATTTGCTCCTTTGAAAAAAAAATTAAAGGTAAATATGCCGCCACCAAAGAAGTTATATGATCATAAAGATTTCTTTCAAGCACTCTACCAAAGTTTTGATATGGTGCAGAACTGGAAACTTAAACTGCTTTATTTTTCACCCAAATGGAAACAAAATATTTCGGATAAAAAGCATAAAATCTTATTAAATTACCTGTACGACTGTTACTGGATGAGAACCGAGAAACTGCGGATATTACCGCTTTATGAGCATATTACCTCCGATGCTTTTAAACAGCTAAGCAAATATAAACCAGAGCCCTATATTGTCAATGTAATACGCAATTTTCTGTCACTATTTATCAACGCCATCGCTGGTTACAGCGTACAAAGCAATGATAACTACTTGCCCCTGAAAAGCATTCAAAACATCTTAACAAACGAATATAATATCCCTCATAGCCCTATTATTATGGCACCTGAGTATTTTGATCGCACCTCTACGCTGTATTACTCATTAAGCTACCCCTCAACCATCATTCTATCCAATATTTACTCTACTCAACAATCAACCTTAAAACGATTGGATGAACTACATCGTCTAACCATGCATTTTTTCAATACGTTTCATAGAAAAATGCATTCATCTCAAGAAATCAAATCTTTTAGTAAAAAAATCATTTTCGGGAAAACCTCTGAAGACATTTTAATGAAATGCTTTCACACGCATACCGATCAATTTAATCAGGTCTCTCCCATCTCAGAGCTTGAAATCTTCGATAAGGAAATTGCACAACGCCCGGATAAACTGGATTTACCCAGCAATGGCCCATTTCTAAGAGGGTTAATTGGTTTTAAGAAAAATGAAGCGGTGATAGCATGAAAGCACAAAAAAATCTTATCTCGTCGATAGTTCTGCTTAAAGCTATCAATTCAATTACTTTTTTTCTTCTCTTGGCCTCCCTGAATTTGTTGCTGCTAGAGAATGGTCAGACCATGGTTCAAGCCGCACAAATCACCACATTGTTTCTCAGTGTTACTTATATCCTACCGTTGATCAGCGGCTATCTTGCCAATAAAAACATCGTCCCAATCAAGGCTTTTTATCTCTATAGTAATTTCTTCGCGTCAATCACCATGTTGCTGGTATTTCTCACAGGAATGCTTTCCGATCCCACTCTACTGGCACTGCTCTGCGCGCCCTTGCAAATCCAGAATATTGCCATTACCGACCTGGTGAATAAGATTACCGTCAATAAAGATTTTCTACGTAGAAAAATCATGCTTTATAATTATGGTGCCGTCAATTTCATCTCAATCATAGCCTTTGCCACTTCTTTTTTCTTATTTAAGGCTAACCACTCGCATTATCTGTTTTTATTTCTAGCGCTCGCCCCCCTACTCAATAATCTGCTGTATAGTAGAATCACGAAAGTAATTTCGAATAATACCAAGAAGGATAAGACGGCTCTGTTGAAATTTATTATTTTAACAGCAATCTCCTTTCTTGTGTTCTGGAATCTATTTCAGTGGCATCTTTTTTTCAGAAATCTACTGCTCTTCTCCACACTGATCGGCATTCTTTATTTTGTCTATCTGCTGATAAAACAGAAAAACAACATCATTATGTTGAAGGGTATACTCTATCTATGTTATTTTTCCATATCCGTGCTGTTCTTCAGCATTATGTTTCTGAAACCAACTGTCATCTTTGACCTCGTCAAAGTCGTCGCCAATATCGACAATCCTCAACTGGTGCTAGCCATTGAGCCCATCTGTGCCGTATTATTTATTGGTTTTATTAATTTATTACTGCGATATCTTAAAAGCAGGAAAAATAATTTTTATGTCACCCCGCTGCTGTTTTTTATGGCATTGAGCTTATTATATCTGGCTGTACTTTTGTTTACCCACTCTGGTTTAACCATCTATAATCATGTCATTTTCTTTGTCATCTATATCGCTATTCTCACCCTGGGGGAAAGCCTTATCTCACCGGAAGGCTTTACCTTAGCTGGTCGTTTACTGCCAAAATCCATGCAAGTATATTCCATCGGTTTATGGACAACATTCGTCACCTTGGGCTATTTGTTCTCGGGCATGTTATCAGATTACATATTAAAGGGAGATATTGTTCAAAACTCTCAACACATACTATCAACCATTAGTCTATACCTCCCTGTAATCATAGCATGCTCTCTACTGCTGACCCTTCTGCTTGAATGGTTCATATCTCAAGAAAAAAAACAGGCCTTATTCTCGATACAAAAATCAACTCAAAATTAAGACGTCATTAAGATTTTATTCTAAAGCGACACCTTGTTTTAATTCAACATTCAGATTTACATTCTGCTGCAAAACCTGACGTGTTTGCAAATAAACATCATAATATTCTTCAATGCTAAATTTCATTCTTTTCTCCTAAAAAATACGTTTATCCAGAAAAATTGTAAAATGACCGTTTATTTATGTGAAGTTAAATTTGATTTTAAATGTTAATTTTATCGAAAAAGGGCAGTTTTCGGACTAAAAACATGATTTTAAGCAGTTGATTGATTATTTATTATCCTTTTATTTTAATAAAGTAAATATAAAACGTATGAAATTTAATTTTTTTATAAAAAAATGCTTGCGCGAAGAAAAACTTCACGATAGAATGAGTTTCAGTAGATGAGCATCACTACATCTCTCACTCCCCATCAAAGAGTGATGCTGCTGAATTTTCCCTCCCCTAACCAGTCAAGGGATTGCATAGATCAGCATGGACATCTACTAACCCTCCTTAAGCTGAGCAAAAGCCCGGCTTAAGGAAACAAGGCAAACGGCATTTGGAAATCTCGTATCCCCTAAAACTCCCTTATCCAAATGCTGTTTGCTCTTGTTTCCCCATCAAATCGTTTTAAACCATTATTTAGAATTTCCATTTTCTACACTTTATTGTTCTTATAAATTTCAATAGAGTTAATATATCACTATAAATTGAATAATTAAACCTTAAAAATCACCGAATAATTCAAATGAATGTTTAACAATCAACTGCGCTTTTCCTTTTAATACAAGCAATTTAGCAACCTATCTGGCAAGAATGAGAATCAAGGCTAATTTTTAGGAAGGTGCCTGAAATAAATTCCCTTTTCCTTGCAAAGCATAACCAGGCGCAACAATCGTCATCATCGCTTGGCGATGATCCATGTGATCATCGTGAGAGTGGCAAAGATCGTATGTGCTTAGGCAACAGCCGTCAGTATCATTGCCAATTTTACACAGGCCAGCTAGATTGCTTTGTGGCACCTTGACCTGTCCTGTATCGGCTGACAAATAGCCCCGCGCAATCCATACTACGGGCGTTCAATGGATAAAGCAATTGCTTTATTGCTCCATTTCACTCTATCGCGGCAATGACGGGAAACAATATTTCACGGCAGATATATGCGGGAAGTTATTTTGCACAAATTTCATAATTTATGCTAAAAAATATTTTATTTTCTATAAAAAATACTTGAAAATATAAAAACATAAAGATACAATGGATTTCAGTACTGGGTGCCTCGGGCCTCATAATAGATTTTGTATATCCATATACAAAATC
>JBMSHD010000070.1:0-11947 GCA_049416425.1 Francisellaceae bacterium
CTACCCGGGTCTACTCGACCTCGCGTTCCGCTCTCCATGTCTCGCAGCGGAGGAAATAATTGCTGCATCTTTTTAAACACCATCGTTGGCGTCAATGATACCTGACAAGGAGCAAAGGCGTCTTTGGTGATGGGACACACTCGTTTAAAACAAGGTGAACAAGTCAGGCTCGAACTTAAATGATGCGCATTGACGCCCATGCTTCCTGTGAGTTTTGCCGATGTTGGCCCATAGAGACTCAAAATCGGAGTATTGCAGGCCGCGGCAAGATGCGCAAGCCCCGTATCGACCGAGATGACCAATTTGCTATGACTGAAAGTCTCGGCAAGCTGCGTCAAAGAGCAGCTATCCAATACCGTTATATTTTCTCTTGAGCCGGCGATGGCCTTGGCTTTGACAAGCTCGGTTTCATTGCCCCAGGGCAGAAGGATTTGAAGCTTAGGATAATGCGTCTTAAAAAGCTGGCTTAACTCAACCCAGTGATCCAGCGGCCAGAATTTGCTAACCCAGGTTGTGGCATGCAAAAACACGACATAATCGGCATGCTGGGCTATTTTCTGCCAGTCATATTTAATGCCATAATCCAGTATTTTATCATCTGGTCTGTAATTAAATACCGCGCCAAATAACATACGAGTACGCCAGATGGCATGCTTTCCAGGCTCAACAGCGATCTTATGCCGATAGAACCAGCTCGCCCATCGCTCACGCGCCGAATGGCTGTCAAAACCGTATTTAACGCCTCTGGCTTTGCGTGTCACCCAGGCACTTTTCAGCAAACCCTGCGCATCGATGACATAATCATATTTAACCGCTTTTAGCGTCTTGTAAAATTCGCGAATCTCGCGCCGAAATTTAAATGGATTTTTCCGCCATTTACGAATCTCAAGCACAATGACGCGATCCACTGTCAAATGCCAGGCAGGAATCTCTGCAAATGCCCGTTCAACGACCCAATCAAACTGCATATCAGGGCAATGTTTTTTCGCCTCCGTTATGGCAGGCAAGGTATGAAGCACATCCCCCAAAGAAGACGTCTTGACAATCAAACACTTTGGCATATCCTGACTTTTATCACGCTTTTAATTTACACCTCACTCATTGTAAATTAAACTGTCAGGGATTTATACAACTAAATTTTACGCATGAAAGTGAATTATTTCGATGCCTGCCGACTACTCAAGACTCAGTCCTTCGCTTTTCATATCTTAAGCGGAAGCGAAGCCTTTCAGAAACAGCGTCTAGGCCAGATGATCAGTCATCAATACAAACAAGCCGGTTATGAACTTATCACTATCGATATCAACAATCAGCAGTATCATTCACTGTATGAGATCAATCAAAGCATGAGTTTATTCACGCCACATCGGCTGATTCGAATCAACTTTCCAAAGGCACCGAATAAAGAGGGACAACAAAGTATTTCTGATCTGCTGACACATGTCAGTGACAAAGACTGCTATCTCTTTTTATTTGAAGAGCTTCCTCAGCAACAGCAAAAGGCCAAGTGGTTCCAGCAACTGACGCAAAATGCACTTCACGTCTCACTGTGGCCGCTGTCAACGCCAGAAACCATCAAGTTGATAAAGCAGGAATGCACACAGTTCCCCCATCTTCGTATCGATGATGAGGCCATGATGCTTATCGCCCAAAAAACGGAAGGAAATCTCTTGGCCACTATCCAGATTATCAACCTGCTGGCGAATCAACCTGAGATCGACTTTAACAGCGCCAATATCCTGCCATATCTTCATGAGCAGATGAACTATGATGTCTTCGATCTGGCCGACGCTCTTATACGGCAGAACATAAAAAAAGCACTGACCATCTACAGCCAGATCAAATCAAGAACCGAATCTGCCATTATTCTTTGGTCACTATTAAAGGAGATCCGTCTGTTGATCAGCCTGTCACAGGCCGAGGGAAATGAAGCCACGCTCCGAATTTTCACCGCCAATAATATATGGAAAAGCAGACAACAGCAGTACTCCAGACTCTATCGCAAATTCACACCATCACAACTGAAAACCATGCATGCCCACTGTCTTCACATCGATGCCATTATCAAAGGCTGCCATCCCGATAACCTCGACATTGCCTTTCATGAGCTGATAATGCTGTTTGGAAAAACAGGCTAGATCAGGCAACAGGATGACAAGATCTTGACAATACCTCCTTAAAACAAGCGATAGCGAAATCGATTTCATCCACGGTATTATAATAGGCAAAACCGACTCTGACGATGCCGTTTTGCTTCTCAAGGCCAAGCTTTGTGATAAAGCTCGGCACATAGAAGTGGCCATATCCCAGATAAATGCCTTTTTGCGCCAGATGTTTTGCCACTTCAGCCGAATCCTGATTAGCAAATGAAAGACCAAAAGTAGGCGTGCGCTGATCGAGCCGAGTTTCATCACTAATGCCATAGACGATAATCTCGGGGATCTCGGCGATCTTTTCTAAGAAATAAGCCTTTAGCCGGTTTTCATGTTGCTTGATCGCCATCATGCTGTTTGTCAGCGCGATCCCAAGATCCTGATATTCACCAAGAAGCGCTGCCTTGTGTTTCAGCATCGCCTCGACTCCGGCCATGGCCTCAAAATTCTGAGTTCCTGTCTCCCAGCAATAAGGTGCTTCACTCGGCGCCGGTGCAATCTTATAAGGAATGAGTTTATCCATCGCCTCTTTTCTGCCATAAAAAATACCGATATGCGGTCCACCCAGTTTATACGCCGAAATCACCAGATAATCGCAATGCAACTTCTCTACATCAATCTTCTCATGAGCGGCAAAGTGCACGGCATCAACATAGACCTCTGTGCCATATTTTTTGGCAAGGCTCACCACTCGCTCAAGATCTGTGATGCTGCCACAGACATTTGAGGCCAGCGTGATGGCGATGAGTCTCACTCGAGATGATTTAAGCAATGATTCAAGTCGATCAAGCTGCAATTGACAACTCTCTGAATCAAAATCAAGCTGCCTGACGGTAACGCCTTTTTGGGCAGCGACAAGCCGCCAGGGCGTGATATTGGCCTCATGATCAAGCTCGGTGACGATGATCTCATCACCGGGCTGCCATTGATCGGCGATGGCTCGGCTCATGGAAAATGTCAGTGTCGTCATGTTCTGACCAAAACTGATCTCTGCATCAAAACGAGCGTTGATAAAGGTTTTGATCAGTTGTCGCGTTCTTGCCATCTGATCAGTTGTCTCAACACTGGTCGGATAAAAGCCACCGAGGTTAGCACAACTATGGTGCATATAATCGGCCATGGCTTTGGTCACGCAAGTCGGAATCTGAGTACCACCGGGAGCATCGAGAAAAACACCTCCATTTGTGTTTTGAGTGGAAAACGCCGCAAAGCTCGAACGAATTTTCTCAATATCCCACATTATTTTATCCTCTCGAAAGTAACAACAAACACATCTCTGGCGCCTCTTCCTGGAAGTTTTGGCACAATCGGTGAGGCGTAATGAGCAAAATGGCGATCATCAAAGATCACCACCTCTTCGGGGCGAAGAATCTCATCGAAACAAAGTTCATCACGTTGTGTGTTTTTTACCAGAATCGAATTGCCTCCGGTGATATTGTGCACGGCAACACAACCGACGGCAACATAATCAAAACCATCTTGATGAATGCCCTCTGGCGCCGGTTTTCCCATGATTTCATCGGTGGTAATAATGCGAATCTGATGAATACCAAACTTATAATCGGCTTCAGGCAGCTCTGGATATAACGTCTTCATCATCATCTCATCGATAACATATTGTGCAATTTTCTGCTCCAGCGCTGGGAATTTTCGATCGATACCACCTTGATAATGATTAAGAAGGTAAGACTGATTAAAAGCTTCAACCTCTTCATTTAAACTGGCAGACGCCGATACAATCAAACCAGTGCTGTAAGCACGAAAACGATAATTATCACCCGATTTCATATTCTGATCCATCGCCAGAGTCTCAAAAGAGGAAAGCACGAAATCCGGAAAAGTATCCAGTTTTTTAAACACCAGCACACTATTATCTATTTGCATCATCAATAAACCCTCTAATAGTAAGTAACAAAAATAATAATTGAGTATTAAATTTACATCGACACCTTAAATGACGCCAGCACAAAGGTCAAGTAAAGGCAGCAAAATATTTATGAAAAAAGTCGTTCTTTTTTCTCTTTTTATCCGCTATATTCACAAGATCATGGTGCAGGGAATCCGTTTAGAATCCGGAGCTGGCCCGCAGCGGTGATTGGAAACGAAAAACACAAAAGGACACTGGTTAACCGGGAAGTCGTGTTGAGTAGGAACTGATAAAAAGTGAGTCCATAAGCCCGAATACCTGCCATGAAAGAATAAAAACAGCTTGGCTTTCGAGGAACAAAGCCGGTATATGAGTCGTCTGTTTTCTGTCGGCCACAGACAGAAAAAACGGTTTGTTGTATACAACCTCATCATATCCGTTTAATGCTTTCCTCTGCCATGTTTTCATTAATAAAAAAAGGATAAAACATGCAGATAAATGTACAAAAAAGAGACGGACGTATCGAGGTGGTTGATCTTGATAAAATCCATCGCGTCTTAAACTGGGCTGCCGCAGGACTGTCCAATATATCGGTATCGCAGGTGGAGCTAAAGTCGCATCTTCAACTCTATGAAGGCGTCAAAACCGCCGACATTCACAGCATCTTGATCAAAACCGCTGCCGATCTTATTTCCGAGAGAACCCCTGATTATCAATACATGGCCGCTCGCCTGGCCATCTTTCACCTAAGAAAGCTGGCTTTTGGTCAATTTGAGCCGCCTCATCTGTATGAGCATATCAAAAGGCTGATCGGGCTTGGTAAATACGATTCCCATATTCTAAATGATTACAACCAGGCGGAATTCAAACAGATGAACGATGCCATCGATCACTGGCGTGATATGAGTTTCAGCTATGCCGCCGTTAAACAGCTGGAAGGGAAATATCTCCTTCAAAATCGTGTCAGCGGCCAAATCTATGAATCGCCACAGATCCTCTATATGCTTATTGCCGCCTGCTTGTTCTCAACATATGATAAAAAACGTCGAATGGCTTACGTGCTGGCCTTTTATGATGCCATTAGCCAGTTTAAAATATCACTGCCGACTCCGATTATGGCAGGCGTGAGAACAGCAACTCGACAGTTTAGTTCCTGTGTGCTTATCGATTGCGATGATAGTCTCGACTCTATCAATGCCACCGCTTCGTCAATCGTGCGCTATGTCTCCCAGCGAGCCGGAATCGGCATCAATGGCGGCAAAATTCGTGCACTTGGCAGTGAAATCAGAAACGGTGAAGCGCTGCATACCGGTCTTATTCCTTTCTATAAATATTTTCAAACTGCGGTGAAATCCTGCTCTCAAGGCGGCGTCCGCGGTGGTGCGGCCACGCTTTTCTATCCGCTCTGGCATCTTGAAGTCGAATCGCTATTGGTACTGAAAAATAACCGCGGTGTCGAGGATAATCGCGTCCGTCAGCTGGATTACGGTGTGCAGATCAATAAACTCATGTATCAGCGCCTGATTGAAAATGCCGAGATCAGCCTGTTTAGCCCACATGAAGTTACGGGTCTTTATGAGGCTTTTTTCGGTGATCAGGATCGCTTCAAACAGATCTATGAAGCCGCCGAAGCCAATGCTGCTATTCGCCGAAAAACCATCGCCGCACGCGAGCTTTTCAGCCTGCTGATGCAAGAACGCGCCCAGACCGGTCGCATTTATATTCAGCATGTCGATCACTGTAATACCCATTCGGCTTTCAACACACAAAAGGCACCGATTAAACAATCCAATCTGTGCATGGAGATCACCCTGCCAACGAAGCCCTTAAATCATATTTTTGATGAAAAAGGTGAAATTGCGCTGTGCACTCTCTCTGCCATAAATCTGGGTGCCATCGATGATTTATCGGAGCTTCAATCTTTAACAGATCTCACCGTCCGCGCCCTTGATAACCTGCTTGATTATCAGCACTACCCTTTAAAAGCCGCCGAAATTGGCGCCAAAGCCCGCCGAAATCTGGGCATCGGCGTGATTAATTTCGCCTACTATCTTGCCAAAAACAACAAACGCTACAGCGATGACAGCGCCATTGAATTGACTCATAAAACCTTTGAAGCACTTCAGTTTTACCTGTTACAAGCCTCCAATCAACTCGCCAGAGAACAAGGCAGATGTGATAGATTTGAAGACACCAAATATGCCGAGGGACTCATGCCCATCGATCACTATAAACGCGATATCGACACTTTCTGCCCGAACAAGCTTTATCTGGATTGGGAGCACTTAAGACAAGAGATTAAAACTCACGGTTTGAGAAACAGTACTTTATCGGCGATGATGCCATCGGAGACCTCCTCTCAAATCGCCAATGCCACCAATGGCATTGAGCCACCAAGAGGATTGGTTTCAATTAAACAAAGCAAAGACGGCGTTTTGAAGCAAGTCGTCCCCGAGATCAAGAGTCTGGCTGAGAAATATGAACTGCTATGGCAGATGCCGAATAACAGTGGTTATCTGAAACTTTGTGCCACCATTCAGAAGTTTATCGATCAGGCTATATCGGTCAATACCAACTATGACCCTCTGAATTTCCCTGATCATAAGATACCGGTGCAAAGCCTGCTTGCCGATCTTTTGAGCGCTTATAAATATGGATTGAAAACGCTTTACTACCACAACACTCGTGACCATGGTGGCAGCCGCTCAGAAACACAGAATACAACCGACGATGAATGCGAATCCGGTGCTTGCAAAATTTAGGATAAATGAACGATGAATAAACCATTTCAAACCTTTCACACGCTAGCGAATGACCCTCGTTGTGAACCGATGTTTCTGGGAAATCCCGTCAATGTCTCACGATTTGATCAACAAAAACATATTATTTTCGAGAAGCTGACCGAAAAACAGCTGTCTTTTTTCTGGCGCCCCGAAGAGGTTGACCTGTCACGCGACCGCATCGATTTTGCCAATCTTAACGAGGCGCAGCGGCATATTTTTCTATCAAATCTTAAATATCAGACGCTGCTTGATTCCATTCAGGGCAGAAGCCCAAACATTGCTCTTTTGCCACTGGTCTCACTGCCTGAGCTTGAGACCTGGATTGAAACCTGGAGTTTTTTTGAAACCATACACAGCCGCTCCTACACCCATATGGTGCGCTCGCTCATGGACCAGCCTGCTGCCATATTCGATCATATCGTCGATAATCGCGAAATACAAAAGCGCGCCAAAGACATCAGCGGCTTCTATGATGACCTGATCTTAAAAACACAACGCTATCAAAGCGGTTCGGCCAATACCACTGAAGATCGATATCGACTAAAAAAAGCCTTATACCTGGCGCTTCATGCCGTCAATGCCTTAGAGGCCATTCGCTTCTATGTCAGCTTCGCCTGTACCTTTGCCTTCTCTGAGAGCAAACGGCTCGAAGGTTGTGGAAAAATCATGAAGCTCATCGCCAGAGACGAGGCCTTGCACTTAACGGCAACGCAACACATGATCCGCCTGATTGATGAGAGTGGCGATGGCGATGATGAGCTCACCGAGATTGCCAAAGATACTAAAGAGGAAGCGAAAGCCATCTTCGTCGATGCCATCGCACAGGAAAAAGAATGGGCCTGCTATTTATTTCAGCATGGTTCGATGCTGGGACTCAATAAAACCATTCTCTGTCAATATATCGACTATCTGGCAAAGGAACGCATGCAGACGCTTGGTTTTTCTTATGATCACCCCGAGATCCCCGCTGACAATCCAATCCCCTGGATCAACACCTATCTGGCATCCGATCATGTCCAGGTTGCCCCTCAGGAAACCGAGATCAGCACCTATTTAACCGGTCAGATCAAAAGCGAGATTGATCCTGATGCCTTTGAGCGTTTTGAGTTGTAATGATGCACATAGAGCTTGAGCAAAAGCGCTACCTCGTCGTCGATAACAATGCCAGCATTCTTGAAAATCTGGAGAGAAGCGGCAAAGCCATGAATCATCAGTGTCGTGAAGGATATTGTGGCAGTTGCCGCATGCGTCTTATTCGGGGTGAGTGTCATTATCTTAAACAGCCGCTTGGCACCATGAGTGAAGACGAGGTATTAATCTGTATTGCCCAGGCGTATACTGATATCACTGTCGAGAAAATTTAAGCCACTCATGCAAAAACAAGCGAAAGAAGTCCTGTTGTTGATTCCACTGGTGGTGATGTTCTCGTTTGCCCTTGACAGCTATATTCCCTTTTTGCTTGAGATCAAATCACAGCTTAAAATGTCAACGGCCACAGCACAGATGACCTTAAGCGCCTATTTTCTGGCTATCGCCTGTGGTCAGATTCTACTGGGCATCATCAGCGATATTTTCGGTCGCCTGAAAACCTTGTATCTCTCCGTGATCATTTTCATTATCGCCTCTTTTTTCTGCGCCATCAGCACCTCCGCCTGGATGCTGATTACCTTTCGCTTCTTTCAGGGATTTGGCGCCGCCGGTCTTCGACTATGTGCCTATGCCATGGTAAAAGACAGACATGATGATAAACAGGCCGCCACCTATATCACTCACTTATTTGGCGCCATCAGCATCTCGCCGATGGTCGCCCCTTTAGTCGGCGGCTTTATCGGCACGCTGTTTGGCTGGCGAGCTACTTTTATCTTTATCATCCTCTGTGGCATCGGCTGCATCTTTTGTATCACCAGGCTCAAAGAAAGCATCACCATCGAAAAAATACCCCTCAAACAACGCATGAGAATCATCTTCACGGTTTTCTATGACCGTCATGTGCTGTTTTTCGGCCTTATCTCCGCCTCTGGGATCAGTGTTCTGTTTTCGTTTGCCTCCGTGATCAACTACGTTATTATCGATCAATATCGACTCTCCCATTATTATATCTACATCAGTTTTATTATCGCCGGCCTCGGCATGTTTTTTGCCGGCAAAATATCTGCGGCTTTAAGCGACAGATTTGGCATTGCCAAGACGATTGCTCTGTCTTTCACACTCAACTGGCTGCTTCTTGTCATCATTGGTTTGTTGATGGCTTTTCATGCCCTGACGCTCATGCTTTTTTATATCTTGATTGATATCATGCTTATCAACGGCATCATTATTAACGGCAGCGCCATTGTCCTTGGTGTTGCCAAAAGAAAAAATGCCACAGGCGTCGCCATCTCTGTAATCGGCGCATTGGGCTATGGTATCGCCTCTATCAATGGCTGGCTCTTGTCTTATACCTCGATGGACATGGGTGATTTTGCCATGATTATCGGTGGCTTTTATACGCTGATAATTCTCTTGGCTCTATCGTTGTATTTTGCAAATAGAATACTTGCATCACGGTGATTTTAACGATAGTATTGATGCTGTATTAATCACTGAAAGAGGATCCAGAAATTGGACGTTCCGTCGGAACTGTTATTGAGTTTTATCACCATCACCACCTTGGAAATTATCCTGGCCATCGACAACGTGCTGTTTATCTTCGTGGTGACTTCCAAGCTTCCAGCCGAAAAACAACGATTTACCCAGATCACGGCTATCTCTCTGGCCGCCTTCATGCGCATCGTCTGTCTTTTGGGCGTGAGCCTGATTATGCAGCTTAATTCTTCACTGTTTAGCCTCTTTGATAATGACATCAGCATCAAGGATATGATTTTAATCGCAGGCGGTCTGTTTCTCATTGCCAAGGCAATCCATGAGATCATTCTTTTATATCGTCCATACCATCAAAAACAAACCGCCGGCAAGGGTATCATCACCACCATTATCCAGATACTTCTGATTGATGCCGTGTTCTCCATCGACAGCATTATCACCGCCATCGCGCTGACTGACTCACTCATGGTCATCATCACCTCTATTATCGTCTCCTGTGTGATCATGCTTATGGCGAGCAAGTGGCTTATCAAGATCTCCCACTCGCTGCAATTAAAACTCATCGCCCTGACAAGCCTCGTGTTTATCGGTGTGATGCTGGCAGCTTCCGGTATCGATATTAAAATCGATAAAGGCTATTTAATGACAGCCTTGGGCTTTGCTTTTGTGATTTTTGCCCTTCAGCTCACGATCAAGGCAAGAAAAAAGACGCTCTAACTGCCTTCCTCAACTCCTTCTATATCTTGAACTCACAGGGCTAGTTTAATAAACCGAGGTTAGAAAATTTAAATAACCTTCCTCCCACCCCCCTTCGTCCAAGGTGGAGGAGACAAATATTCCCTCCCCTTGAGTCCAGGAGGCCAGGTGGATCAAGGTCATTCCCTCTCCTTGAGTTCAAGATCACGAGCCACGCTTAAACGGTGAGCCGTTGAATGACCTTTTCCACGGATAGGAAAATGGCTGAGTTTTGTCAGAAATACGGGGAGTATTTCGATAAAACGGTTAGGTGGAGTTGGTTTACTCACTGGAATTGAAAAATCAAAATTGCCTTGGATTTCATTTTAAATCCAGCAGTGATCTGCTAATTTATAAACAAGTTAAACTGAAAAAAATCATTATGCGCTATAATTTTGGCATTCGCCTCACTCATAAAATCATCGCTCTTTTTGTCATACTTCAGCTGATCGTCGGTCTGCTTTTTGACGCCTTATTTTCCCATTTTTACCCGGGCTTTTTTATGACCCTGCATAAATCTATGGGTTTGAGCCTGTTATTTTTAATCATCTTGTTAATGCTACTTCGCCTTGTTGGCAAAAAAATCCCCTATCCTAAGGACATGCCAACCATCCAGATTATTCTGGCAAAGCTGGTTCATTTCCTGCTGTATCTATGTGTACTTGGCATGTCGCTAACCGGTTTTATTGCCAGCGAACTGTTTCACAGCAAATGGCAGTTTTTCTATTTGTTTGATGTTCCTGCCTTTTTGCCGGCAAATCCTGCGCTTGGAAAATATATCTTTAGCTTTCACGGTCTTATTGCCCCGGTACTGCTCACACTTGTGATCCTTCATATCGCCGCGGCAATCTATCACAGAAGTCGTAAAGATACTATTATGAAGAAGATGTTCTAACGCTCAGTGGTGCTCTTTTATCAAAGCACAATCTGTCATCCTTTACATCAATCTGAGCGCAGAGTAGTAGTATTGAAAACAGATGCTATGCATTTTCAATGGCAGATAAAACCGCTTGTGGAATAGCAGAGTCAGAATTTAATGATTTACCACCTGGTACAGTGATGTTTTTAACCAATGAAACCTGTAACATCAACTCTATGTTGTTGGACGATGTTTCATCTAATTTGATGGAATCAATTTTATAAATTCCATATACACTGGGGTTGTTACCAATAAGTGATGAAATAAAATAAGCCTGACCTTTAGCATCTTTAAATAATTTGATCGCAGATCTATTTATTTGAGGAGTACTAGTAAATCCCGTCATTTGACTGTATTGACCTGTGGTTTTAATCACTTTTCCGGCGCCATCAACCGCTATCGCCACCAGACCTGCCCCCTCAATTTGTGATGATCTTGAATCAATAGGCTCTGATACTTGTACTTGTATTCGAGATAGCAACACTTCACCGGTATCCACCAATTTATTATTATTATAGATGGGCAAATTCATGGTAATACTTACAGATCCTGAATCAAGCAAGGTTTTAGGAAAAAACGTAAATGTATTCTGTGGGTTTAAGATATATGTATAAGGCGTTAGAACATCCTCACGTGCCTGAAACAGCGCTGTATTCCAAGTACTGAAGCTTGTTAAATCAGAGTTTGCCGGTATTACCGAGAAAGTTTGGTAATCTTTCCCTGGTCTTTGACCAACAATATAGTCATATTTATCACCGTGAATGACATTTTTAATGTAATAGGAAAAATGGTACCTTGCCTGATTCGTACTGTGTGACAGTGCCAACCAGGCATTTCCTGTTAGCGTATCTGCATAACCCAAGTTGGTAAGTTGAAATCTTAGAAGTCAGCAACCATAAGGGCTTAA
>JBMSHD010000071.1:0-11763 GCA_049416425.1 Francisellaceae bacterium
CAAGGCTACCCGGGTCTACTCGACCTCGCGTTCCGCTCTCCATGTCTCGCAGCGAGGGATCGAGGCGATTATTCATTGGTGCACAGCTCATCCAATCGCTGCCTGATCGCAGCTATTGCCGTTCCACCGACAACGGATTTTGTGGCGATTGCCGCCTCAATGGTGAGGACCTTATAGATATCTCCGTCAATTAAAGGGGAAAAACGGCGAAACTCTTCCAGTGTCAGCTCAGAGAGAGAGCATGATTTCTTCAGTGCAAAATTCACGATTTGACCGACGATGTGATGGGCTTTTCGAAATGGCATTGACTTTCTGCTCAGATAATCCGCCAGCTCTGTGGCAACGGCAAAACTGTCGTCGTAATCGACAGTTTTGACAGTAACGGTTCTGACCACAACATCGGCGACAAGAAGCATATCTTTGATGGTGTCAATAACATCAAACAGCGCCTCTTTATCCTCCTGTAGATCTTTATTGTATCCCGATGGCAATGATTTGGCGATGCTAAAAAGCCCTGTCAGCTGCCCGAGCAGACGTCCGCTTTTGCCACGAATAAGCTCCAGGGAATCAGGATTTTTTTTCTGCGGCATCAGTGATGATCCACTTGCGACTTCATCGGAGAGCTCTAAAAGGCCAAATTCGGCGGTTGAATAAATAATAAAATCTTCAGCCAGTTTACTGAGATGGATGCCAAGCATGGTTATAGCCGATACCGACTCAATGACAAAATCGCGATCACTGACGGCATCAAGACTATTGGTGGCAATATGTGTAAATCCCAGCGTGTGCGCCAGAAAATTCCGATCGATATTCCAGGCACTTCCAGCGATGGCGCCGAGTCCCAATGGACAGTAATCACAACGTTTTTTTGCATCAATAAGGCGTTCAAGATCACGCGTCAGCATATCATAAAACGACAAGAAATAATGCCCCCAGGTAATCGGTTGAGCCTGTTGCAGGTGGGTATAGCCCATGACGATATCCTCAAGATGCGCTTCTGCCTTATGCCAAAGCGAATGCTGAAGAGTCTGGATTAAAAGCACAATCTCATCGAGCTGTTTTATAAGCCACAACCGTGTTACCGTTGAGACCTGTTCATTGCGTGAGCGTCCGGTATTTGCCTTATAGGCCAACTCCCCAACTTTAGCAAAAAGCGCCTGCTCAACAAAGCTGTGAATATCTTCGACACCTTTAGTAATGGCGTTCTGTAGTGTTTGTGGGTTGTCATTAAGCTCTTTTTTTATCTGTTGCAGAGCATGATCGAGTTGTGTATGCTCATCATCTGTCAATATTCCAAGACGATGAAGTCCAGTAATAAATGCACGGCTACAGACAAGCTCTTCAGCAAACAGACGATAATCAAAATTCAATGACTGATTAAAGCGCATAAAGGCATTATCGGCATCCTTTTCAAACCGTCCTCCCCACAACTTATCCATGATGTTGCTCCTGTTTTAATATCGGTGATAACAGCGTTTGATTCTGACTAAGATTGGTGAATAATTGATTGAAGTAAGCCAGTCCCTGCTTGATCTGCCAGGTATAGATAAATTCATCCGCCATATGTGATCTGGCTGAATCTCCCGGTGAAAATTTGACACGTGGGCAATTGAGAACGGCTTGATCTGAGGTCGTCGGTGAGCCATAGGTTTTGCTACCAAGTTTTAGAATCGCTTGAACCAACGGATGGTTTTTATCGATGGCCGAAGGCTTAAGCCTTATGGATCTTGGATGAATCTCAGACTGCAGATTTGCCTTTAGAACATCGATCACTTCCTGGTTGGTATAGGCATCGGTTGTTCTGATATCAAGCACGAAATGACAGCGATCCGGCACCACATTGTGTTTGCTGCCAGCCTCTATAATCGATACCGTGAGTTTGATAGCGCCAAGGGTTGGTGAGACGCGATCAAATTGGAATGTATTGAGCCACAAGATATCTTTCATGGCCTTGATAATGGCATTATCGCCTTCTCCCCTGGCGGCATGACCTGCTTTACCGATGGCTATGCAGTCGCAGACGATAAGACCTTTCTCGGCGATGGCAACCTGAAGAGAAGTCGGTTCACCGACGATGGCAAAGTCGATATGACCAAGCTCAGGTAGCACGCGTGATATTCCATTGGTGCCAGAGTTCTCCTCTTCGGCGGCGGCACAGACAATAAGATTAAACGGCAGGTCTTTGGCATGGTAAAACTGACTGAATGTCAGAAGCATTGTTACCAGTGCACCGCCGGCATCATTCGACCCAAGTCCATAGAGTTTATCATCGATAATTTCAGCGACAAAGGGATCTCTGGTGTAACTTGACGAAGGGCTGACGGTATCGTGATGTGATAGAAGAAGGATTGTTGGTTTATTGGCATCATAGTATTTATTGCGGCTGTAGACATTATTGGCAATGCGCTCATATGGCATGCCGTTGGCAAAAAACCAGCCCGCTAAGTGAGTTGCCGTTTGATCCTCAGTGGTTGAAACCGACGGCATGGTAATCAATTCGGATAACAGCTTGATTGCCATTTGATACTGGGTAGATAGTGTTTTAGTCATTTTTTTTCCTTATAGTATAATCGTTGTACCCGTGGCATCACTGCCAAAACGAAGTCGATTTGAAATGCCTTCGGCATTGCCGATATAAACCTCATCAACACCGCATTGCAAGGCCTGGAAACAGTTTTCAAGCTTTGGCAACATACCGCCTTTGATGTGGCCTTTATCTTTTAAATCTCGATAGGCGCTATGATCAAGCCTGGGAATTAGCGTTTGTTGATTGCTAACATCACCCAAAAGACCAGGCAAATCAAAACAGTACAGCAGCCGAACTCGATGCGTTTTTGACATGGCGATGGCAATGGCCGAGGCGATGGTATCGGCATTGGTATTTAACAGCTGAGACTCGCCATCATGGGTCACAGAGCAGAGTACCGGCATGAGCTTCAGATCGAGAAGCTGACTTAATTTCCGACTGTCAATGCGGTCGATATCGCCGACAAACCCAAAATCAACCGTCGTATTTTTTCTTTTTATCGCCCGAATAAGATTGGCATCGGCACCACTAAGACCGATGGCATCACATTTTAGGGCCTGTAAATGTGAAACGATCTGTTTATTGATCAAACCAGCCAACACCATGGTCACCATCTCCAGTGTCGGTTTATCGGTAATACGCCTGCCATGGTGAAAAACCGGTTTGATCTGACAGCGTTCAAGCCTTGCATCAACCTGGTTACCACCGCCATGGATGAGAACTTTCTGCGTTTTCAATTGAGCAAAATGCCGCAAGAGCATTTTTAGTGCTTCTTCATCATCCACGACCTTGCCGCCAATTTTAACGATATATAATAACGGCTTCTGCATCCCTATCTCCCTGTCAATAAGCTGTTGAGATAGTCATAATGCCGATGATCGATGACTTTTGGTGATATCTGGGATTTATCGATATTGGCACCAAGCAGCCGCATCAACACATATTGTATGGCATAGAGGCGATTTTCGGCCTGTGGAATAACGATGGATTGAGCGCCATCTAAAACGTCATCGGCAATAACGACATTGCGGCGAACAGGCAAACAGTGCAGAACTTTAGCCTGATTGGTCAACTTGAGTTTTTCATTCGTCAGCATCCAGCTCTCATCTTGATTCAGTACCTGCCCATAGGATTTGACACTCGACCAGTTTTTAACATAGACGAAATCGGCATCACGTAGTGCCTGATTTTGATCGTAGCAGATTGGGATTTCAGCCGTTATCGTCTCATCCAGCTCATAACCCGGTGGATGAGTGATAATAAACTCATAATCACATTTTCTCATGCCCTCGACAAACGAGTTGGCAACGGCGTGTGGCAAGGCATGAGGATGCGGCGCCCATGACAGCACGACTTTGGGTTTTTTAACCGACTTATACTCTTCTATGGTCAGAATATCAGCCAGCGTCTGCAGGGGGTGTTGCCGCGCCGATTCAAGGTTGATAAGAGGTTTCTGGGTAAAGCGCGAAAAGGCCGAAAAAATCGGCTCCCGCTTATCTTCATCGGCATCTTTTAATCCGGCAAAGGCACGAATGGCAATGAAGTCACAGTATTGGCCTATTACCGCGGCGGCTTCCTTGATATGCTCGGCTTTATCATCATTCATTTTGACACCCTGTTCAAACTCAAGACTCCAAGCACCATCTTTAAAGTCGATGGGCAAGACGTTTAATCCCAGATTTTGAGCTGCCTTCAGCGTTGAGATACGCGTTCTTAAACTGGGATTGAAAAAAAGCATGCCCAGGGTTTTGTTTTTGCCCAAATCTGACCATTTATGGGGATTTTTTTTTATTTTTCTGCAGGCGATAATAGCCTCATCAAGGTCGCCTACATCATTGATCGACAGGTATTGCTTCATCGCATAGCTCCTCACAGATAGTTTGTACACAATTTAAGAAATAGTCGGCATTGCCTCTATCCAATGTCAAAGGCGGTAACAGGCGAATGACGCACCCATGACTGGCCGTTCCGGTAAAAATACCGAAATCCTGCAATAGCCGCTCTCTTAAAACCGAACTTTGCGCACCCTTCTCTCCAAGCTCGATACCGATCATAAGTCCCCTGCCACGAACACAGGTAATGCCCGATATTTTTTTAAGCTCGTTGATAAGATAATCTCCCATCGATCTGGCGTTGGCAATGAGATTTTCCTGCTCTAACACGGCTAAAACAGACAAAGACGCCGCGCAGGCAAGTTGATTGCCACCAAAGGTGGTACCCAGCTGATTGGCAAACAGGGGAATATCGGGATGAATTAAAAGACTGCCCACAGGAAAACCGTTACCCATGCCTTTTGCCATGGTAATGATATCGGGTTTAATATCGGCATGCTGAAAGGCAAAGAATGCACCACTACGACCAAAACCACACTGAATCTCATCGGCAATCAACATAATACCGTGTTTTTTGCACAGGGTAGAAAGCGTTTGTAAAAAATCATCACTGGCAACATGAATGCCACTTAGCCCTTGAATTGATTCGATAATCACCGCCGCAATTTCATTTTCTTTCGATAATGCTTCATAAAGTGCAGCGGTATCATTAAACGGCAGCCTTATGATTTCAAAATCGCCTGATATCGCCGATTTCAAAGCAGGCGTGTCACTCAAGGCGATGGTTAAAGCCGTGCGACCATGAAAGCTGCCGCTGAAGCTTATAAATTTTTTTCTGCCGCTATGAAGTGCGGTCAGTTTCAGCGCATTTTCATTGGCCTCGGCACCGGAGTTGACCATAAACAGTCGATAGCCTTTCATATTGGTCGCCGCCACCAGTTTCTCACTCAATCTGTCTTGAAGAGCTATCTTTACACTGTTGGAATAAAAGCCGATATGATCGATCTGATCTTTCAAATTTTGCCGATATAACCTGTGGCCGTGGCCGATTGAAATTACGGCATGACCACCGTAGAGATCGAGATAGCGTCGACCGTGGCAATCCCATAGCATAAGGCCATCGGCTTTGACGAGTTCTATTGGATAGCGTGAATAAACATCATAATAAGACATGTTTTTTTATCCTTTAATAAGCGATTGGTTTTAAAGTAAGCCCCAGATCTTCAGGCCAGCCCATCATCAGATTCAGGTTTTGCAACGCCTGACCACTGGCTCCTTTTATCAGATTATCGATAACACTGACGATATGAAGATAATCTCCATGTTTTTGCAGTGACAGCTGACAGTGATTAGTATTGATGACGGATTTCAAATCCGGCTCCCGTTCACGAATATGAACAAAAGAACCGTCTTTATAAAAATCACTCAATAATGATCTGGCCGCCTCGAAACTTAGATCTGAGTAAAAGTATATCGAGGCCAAAATACCACGAGCAAAACAGCCTCGCATGGGAATAAAATTAAGCCTGCCCTGCCAGCTCTGGTATGCTAATAAGGCACTGATCTCATGAAGATGCTGATGAGAGAAAGCCTTATAGACTGAGATATTATTCTGGCGCCAGCTGAAATGTGATGTGTCAGAAGGTCTGACTCCGGCTCCGGTTGAACCGGTCAGCGCGGTGATATGAACCTCAGCGGGCAACTCGGCGACAAAAGGATATAGTGCGAGCTCAATGGCGGTGGCAAAACAACCTGGATTGGCAATTTTTTGCGCCTTGGCAATCTCATGGCGATTAATCTCACTCAAGCCATAGACAAAGTCTGAATGATCAAGGCGATGATCCTGACTTAAATCAATCACCAGCGTATGATCGGCAAAGCGATGTTGTTTAAGAAAAAGCGCCGCCTCACCGTGCCCCAAGCAGAGAAAGACAACATCAACACCTTTATTGATCTCACCACTGAAGCGATAGCCTGGATACATCCATTCAAGATCACTGTAGAGATCTGCAAATGATTTGCCGGCGTGGCTGTGACTGTAGGCAAAATCAAGCGCAAGCTTTGGATGGTTGGCGATAAGACGCAACAGTTCTGAGGCGGTATAGCCACTACTGCCAATGATACCAATCTTTATTTTTTTCATGCTTATCCGCCAATTTTTGGTAGGTTTTTAACTGATTGCTGAGTATTTTGGTAAAACCTTTAACATCTTCGGCACTGAAACCATTATTGTTCTCACCGTATTGCGATCCTTCAGCGATCAATAAATCATAAGGAGACTGGCAACCAATAACATGAAAATGCCAGGGATTGAGCTCGACAAACACATCACCACTGACACGATTTTGTGAATGCATGAGATAGGCCTCTATCTCTCTTAATGCCGGCTCCAGGAAATGACCATCGTGCACAAGCTCACCATATTGATTGGCCAGTGGTTCTTTCAGTTTCTGCTGCATTTTAGTCAGCGTATGTTTCTCAAGATGATGATGCGCCTTAATCAAGATCATCGGCGCAGCCGCTTCAAAACCGACTCGTCCCTTTATGTTGATAACGGTGTCACCGACATGAATGTCGCGACCGATGCCAAAGGGTGAGGCAATATTTTGCACCATCTGGATAATGGTAACGGGATTAGCTGCCTGGTCATTTAATGCGATCGGCTCTCCCTTGAAAAAGGTGATTTTAATGACTTCCTGATCCTCCCACTTCTTACGCATCTTTGTTGGCCAGGCTTCCTCGGGAAGATTTTGGTGTGAGCTTAAGGTTTCCGAACCACCAACCGACGTCCCCACAAACCTTTGTTGATGGAGTAGTTCTTGGTTTGATCAGAACAAGAAATACCGTGCTGCTTTAAAAAATCCTGTGATGCCTGGCGTGATAGTTTTTGATCTCTGATGGGGGTGATGATTTCAACACCTGGAATGAGGATGTTGAGCATCATATCAAATCGGACTTGATCATTACCGGCACCTGTCGAGCCATGAGCGATCACTTTGATATCCATGGCTTTGGCAACTTTAGCGATGGTCAAGGCCTGAAACGCCCGCTCGGCACTGACACATAGCGGATAGGTATTATTTTTCAACACATTGCCAAAGATAAGGTATTTGACACAGCGTTGATAGAATTCAGTCGTTGCATCGATATTTTGATGAGAGGCCACACCGAGTGTCAAGGCACGCTGTTGTATCATCTGCAATTCATCCTTATCGAATCCGCCGGTGTTGACGGTCAATGTATGGACTTCATAATTGAGTTCTTGAGCCAGATATTTAACGCAATAACTGGTATCGAGTCCGCCGCTGAAGGCCAGTAATAGTTTCACTTTTTGCTCCTTTTGGTTTTGTTTAGGATCAAATATCATCGCCGTGCACAAACAGTTTTGATAGTCTTTCGCCTGTAAAATGGCATAATTGACGCAGCTGGAACAGCCCTTCCAGAAGGTCTGATCTTTTGTGAGCGTCGTATAGGATACCGGTCGATAACCCAATTCGTTATTGATCTTCATCACACCAGAATTGGTCGTCAAACCAAATAGTCTGGCACCTGGATAGCGTTCTCTGGCCAGCTCAAAAGCCGCCTTTTTGATCTGGCGAGCATAATTGAGCGCTCGATAGTTTGGAAAAACAATAAGGCCGGAATTGGAAACAAAATTTTTATTCTCCCAGGATTCGATATAGCAGAAACCGGCAATCTCCTTGTTGTCCTCATCAATCGCGATAATAGCCTGACCATCACGCATTTTTTTCTGTATATAAGCGACTTCCCTTTTGGCAATGCCTGTTTTTCTAGCCTTGGCACTGGCTTCAATTTCATCACAGATTTGTTTGGCATAAAAACAATGCTGAGCGTTTGCCACGCCAATTTTAATCGTGCTACCCATCCATCACACTCTGCAAAGCTTAATTTCGTCTAGATCTTAGACTTTATCATGAAGCATTAGGATAAATCATGAACATTTTGATTCATTTATTTGAGTGGATGATGAAATTTTCTAATCAAACGTTTTTTATCTTGGTCAGCATTCACTTTCATGATATAAAAAAACATTGAGTATGACGTGTGATGACGATTTATGAGCCTTCTAAATCCTCAACTTTTAGCCTTTATGGCCGTTTATAAGCAGAAAACGGTTCATGGTGCCGCTGAATATATTCACCTGACACAAACGGCGGTGACGCAGCGGATTAAAATGCTGGAGCAGTCATTGAAGACCTCGCTTTTTATCCGTACTCGACGAGGTATGTTGCCGACGCAGGAAGGTGAGGCGCTTTATCGTTACTGTCTGGCGGCTAAGACATTGGAAAGCCAGGCCATTGCCACCATCTCAGGTACCGCCATTGATACCGAAGTCGAGCTTGTTATCAGTGCACCAACCAGTATGATGAGCTCACGAATCATTCCAAACTGTCTGGAAGTGATGAAACGTTTTCCAAAACTTTTGCTTCATTTTGATGCCGATGATGCTTCCGATTTACACAATAAACTCAGAACCGGAAAAGCCGATATCGCCATCGTTGATCAAAATAGTGTCATTCCAGAAGCCAGATATAAACCTTTATTATCTGAGCAATATATTCTGGTTTGTAATTCTCAGTGGCGAGATCGAGACCTGATCGAAATCATCAAACATGAAAGAATCATCGACTTCGATCCACAAGATCAGGTGACGTTTAACTATCTTAAACAATATCATCTGTTTGAATTTGCAAACTCTCACCGCTATTTTGTCAATCGAACGGATAATCTGGTTGACCTTGTTGCCGCTGGAATTGGCTATACAACGCTGGCAGATGAGTTTGCCCTGCCCCATATCAAAAGCAATAAACTCCATGTGCTAAATAATCATCACACCTATAATACTTCTCCGGTAATGATCTGGTTTGACCGACCAGAGCCACCGATCTATTTTCGCTGTCTTATTGATGCCATCAATTAAGCGCATTATTTTAATTCGATATCAAAACGTATGAAATCAAAAAGCCAGGAAAAACAGTGCCGCTTAAACAATCCGAGTGACGATGGTATGTGATTTTTTGGCTTTATAGATATCCCAGTCTCTTTGCAGATCAAGCCAGAATTCAGCGGTGGTATCAAAGGCGCAGGCCAGGCTCAGCGCTGAATCTGCCGTGATACCACGTTTGACATTGATAATCTCATTAAGCCTGGCTTTCGTCCATCCCAAATGCTCTGCCAGGGTTTTTTGTTGAATGTTGTTTGGCTGCAGAAACTGCTCCAGAAGCACCTGTCCAGGTGGTGTCGGCATTTTTTCGCCCATATAACTTACACAATTTACTCAATTCGATGGATACAGTGTATGGTATTTTGGCAGAAATGGACAGCAAAAAATCATTTACAGTTATCAGTTATCGGTATATGATTATTCTGTGGTTTTAAATAACGTGGTCTCTCCACAAAAATACGTTTGGCAATACACTTATGATTTCACTTGCTCGAATGCTCGCCGAAATCGCAGAGAACATTCCCGGTCAGGGGCCTCTGGATTTTTTTGTTCATCACAACACCTTATCACACATGGAGAACCGCCATTTCCTCACCGCTGTGAAAGAGGCCTCTCTGCTTTATGACAGTCGAGCTTTTATGCCGCGATCGTTTTATCTTGAAGCATTAAAAAACCAGAGAATTCCTTATCAACAACTCATTATCGAGGCAAAGTGGTATTTAGAAAAACATGATATCGAGTTGCCACCCGAATTGCTGGTTGAGCTTATTTGTTGTGAGGAAACACAACAAAAATCGGATCAGATAACCAATACGGATATCAATGCGCTTGTCGATCAACATTCTCAGGAAAAAAACTGTTTTTACCATCAACATCTTAAGCTAAAGTTTGGTATCGACAGTGATTTTCCGGTGCTGCCGGTGATCTATCGTTTTTTCAACAGCTATTTTGATGAGGGTTCAGCATACTGGCGAATGCCCGATAGAAGGCTAGGTCTGTGGCATTGTTTCTGTATGCTCAATCGGCGAAATTATCTTCTAGATACGGCTTATAAAAGACGCCTGGCTCGGCGTATTCGTCAGTTTGAACACGATCAACCACTAAAAGTCATACAATCATTGCTGGCGATACTTGAACTTGATGAAGCGTATCATCAGGCTTATCTTTTTCAGCTTTGTTATCGACATAAAGGCTGGGGTGGTTATATCAAAAGCCTGCTTAAGCATCCGCATTTTCGTCAATCCAATGATATCATTCCGGATTTCAATGCCTTTGTTGCCATCTTGCTGATCAGTGAAGTATCTGCTATCGAACCTTATCTTTCCGCATTACAACGTGACATTCCTGCCACTGAAAAAATCTCCGTTTACCGTCAATCCTTCATTTATCAGTATTTACGTGTGCGTCAAAAAAATAAAAGTCATGAACCAGCTTTAGCCAAGGCTTTTCACTGTCTCTGTGAAATCGATTGTCTGATGATTTTACACCGAGCCTATGAGAATCGTTTTTATAACAAGGTACTCTCAAGCTATCAGTCGCGTTTAAAATCACAATCACAGATCCATCATCCACATTATCAGATTATCTGCTGTATGGATGATCGTCTGGAGTCATTGCGGCGCTATCTTGAACATGATCCGGCCTGTGAGACCTTTTCAACCGCTGGCCACTTCGGACTTAATATTGCATTTAAAAGCTATTTTGATAAGCATGCTCAACCGCTATCGCCCGTCCATGTTAAAAAACATTATTATGTCGATGAAACAATCGTTCATGCCCCCAAGTGGATGTTGACATTTATCTCCTTGTATGGGCGTTTTGAATGGCTGGCCAACAATGGAGCCAGAACTTTGTTTCGAGCTTATATCATGCCATTTCTGGCCTTGATTTTCAGCATCATCCCCTTCAGTCTCGATATCTTAAATCCAAAAATTCTGACACGAATCAAACGGAAAATTCGTCACATCGTTGATACGAAAGTAATCACCACCCTTAATTATCGCCGGGAAGATGATAATGACAAGTCAAAAAAAGACAGTGGTCTTGATCTTAATACTCGAGTCAATTGTGCATTTGAGCTTCTGACAAACATCGGTTTAACTGAAAAATTCTCCGGTCTTGTCTTGATTCTCGGTCACGGCTCATCGAGTATGAATAATCCTCATGAGGCCTCCTATAACTGTGGAGCCTGCGGTGGTGGGCGCGGTGGCCCCAACGCCAGGCTTATGGCCGCAATTTTAAATGAAAAGACCGTAAGAGCAAGCCTCTTGGATAAACATGGCATCTTAATCCCTGATGATACCATTTTTATTGGTGCCTATCATAACACCTGTAACAATGATCTTGGTTATTTTGATCTTGATGAGAATAAACGGAAAAAACTCAATCGCTGCGAGACATGGAGAGCGGAACGCGAGGTCGAGTAGACCCGGGTAGCC
>JBMSHD010000072.1:0-11654 GCA_049416425.1 Francisellaceae bacterium
TGCCCTTTATACCATGTCCATAACAGCAATGCCAAAATTTTGGGGAGTTTTCAGAGTTTTTTATAGTTTTTATGAAATATGCGCAAAATAACTTCCTACAGATAGCCACTGCGAAATTTTGTTTCTCATCATTGCCGCGACAGAGTGAAATGGCGGAATAAAGCTATTGCTTTATCCATTGAATGCCCCCTGGATTGCGCAGGAGAGGCGCCACAAAGCAATCTACGTGGTCTCAATGTATTGACGGCTTATTGCCCAAGCACATGCAATTTTTGCCACTCTTAGGATAATCACATGGATCATCGCCAAGCGATGATGACGATTGTTGCACCTAAAAGTATACCTTGCAAGGAGAAGGGAATTTATTTCAGACACGTTTCTATTTAACCCTGAATTTGAAACAGTGATTAGCAATTATTACGAATAACCATAATTTTTGCGTTCAATAACGGCAATTACAACACCGAAATTCCATACTCAAGCTTCTCAATCCCCATGTAAGCGGCGATACTCTGCCCGATATCGGCAAAAGACTGCCTGGCTCCAATTTCTTCTGATGCGATATTTTTCCCCCACAACAGAAAAGGGATATGCTCACGAGTATGATCAGTCCCTCTCCAGGTTGGGTCACAGCCATGATCGGCGGCAACGATAACAATGGTGTCATCATCAAGAAGCGCGTCAAGCTCAGGCAGTCTGGAATCGATATACTCCAACGCTTTGGCATAACCAGCTGTATCTCTTCGATGTCCAAAGCTTGAATCAAAATCGACAAAATTAGTGAAAATCAACGAGTTGTCTTTCGCTTTTTTATAGGCCTCGAGCGTGTTATCAAACAACTCTTCAAGACCCGTTGCCTTGATTTTTTCGGTGACCCCCTGATGAGCATAAATATCGGCAATTTTACCAATTGAGATGACATGACCTCCGGCTTTTTCAAGCTTATCAAGCAGGGTTTCAGCCGGCGGCAGAATAGAATAATCGTGGCGATTTCCAGTGCGGATATAATCGTCAGCCGACTCTCCAACAAAGGGTCTGGCAATCACCCTGCCGATCATCATCCCCATCTCATCAAGCACCTCTCTTGCCGCATAACAGATCTCATAGAGCCGCTCAAGCCCAAAATAGCTCTCATGAGCCGCAATCTGAAACACACTATCGGCAGAGGTATAGATAATCGGTTTTTTCGTCTGGCAGTGCTCATCACCAAGCGCTTTTAAAACTTCTGTTCCAGAAGCATGACCGGCATCAATATAACCTTCATCCAGTTTGGCCTTTTCAACCCAGCGATCGAGAAATTCCTGTGGAAACACCGACTCATCGTGCTCTTTTTTCTCAAAATACTGCCACTCAAACATCACCGGAACACCGGCGATTTCCCAATGACCACTGGGCGTATCTTTGCCTTTGCTATTTTCAATACAATACCCATATTTGGCTTCAATCACTGGATTACCATCAACCAAATCCACAGATAATTTATGACCTCGACTCAACTCAGCCGCCGCCTGAAGTCCTCTTTTTGTCAAATTTGGCAACTTAAGTCTATGACCGGTTTTTGCCATCTCATCGACAATGTGCCCCAGCGTATCGGCACCTTCATCCCCAAAATCAGGAGCATCATCTGCCGCACCTATACCAAAAGAATCAAACAGTAAAATAACGGTCTTCTTATTTTTCAACATCGCTTTACCAGCTATTTAAAAATTTCTTGTTTACATCATAATGAAATTTTAACATGGTTTAATCAATTAAAGCCAATTATCACAGTAAAGATATTATTTTTTGAGAAAAGTCATCGGCGCATCGATTAAAATAAGATGAGGCGGTAAACAGTTATTTTAGGAGGGAAGGAGGGAGAGAGAAGGAATAGCAACTGTTTACCGCCTCATGTTTCCATTATAGCGACACGCCTTAGTAATGTCAAAATAAAATGTAAATTTTTTGTTCAATTTTTTATTTTAAAATTATAAATTGATTTCTTTGACTGGGATTATTAAATGCACTCACACCATGAATTGATGCAATTTGCCAATTTTAAATTGACTAAATTTCGAATTTTGCATACAATCGGCGGGAATTATTTTTATACATTTTGAAATAACCAAACTTACAAAAGGGTCGAAACAATGAAAAGAACATTTCAACCAAGCAACTTAAAGCGTAAAAGAACACATGGTTTTCGTGCCAGAATGAAAACATTAAGTGGTCAAAAAGTCATTCGCAACAGAAGAGCTAAAGGCAGACACAAGCTTGCCGCTTAATGCCCTAAAAAAAACCAACATTCTCAAAGCAGCTGCATTTACGAGCGCTTTTGCACAAGTAACAAGGAAAATTCATACCAGGCATTTTACTTTCCTGATCTCGCAACGACAGGAAATTGAGCCAGCCATCGGTATTATTATTGGCAAAAAAAAAGTGAAAACAGCCGTCAGGCGCAATTTGTGCCGACGCCTGATTAAAGAAGCTTTCCGCCAGCATAAGACACTGTTTATTAACACACATGTTGTCGCTATTGCCAAGGCTGAAGCATTTCACGCGACAAGGGATGAGCTATGGGACTCTATCAATCTGTTTTTGAAAAAATACGCCTGATCTGCCTATTCCCATTTATTTTTCTCATTCGCAGTTATCAAATTCTTATCAGCCCCTTTCTGGGTACACGTTGTCGCTTTTACCCAAGTTGTTCACAATATGCACTGGAAGCAATAAAATTGCACGGTTTGCGGATTGGGCTTTGGCTAATGGTAAAAAGACTGGTAAAATGCCATCCAGGCTGCCAAGGCGGTTATGATCCAGTTCCAAAGAAAATTTAAGGTTAATCAATGAAGGCAAATTATATTCGAATTTTTTTGCTCGCGGTAATCGTTGTCATATTCATGCAACTGATGGCTCACTGGCAGACACTATTCCATCCTCAGGTATCGAGCTCAAATGCGGCTAAAATCAATGACAAAACACCGGCTCAAAGCACTCAAATGATAGACAGCAAAGCCATAAACAACAGCCAGAGTGTTAGTCAAACCTTTGATATCAGCACCCACAAACCAATTATCATCAACACCTCGGTATTTAAAAATGTTGAGATAAGTCCTCAAAACGGTGCGATTATCGGTGCATCTTTGCAGAATTATCACGTCAGCCTCAAAGATCAGGATCCCATGCCTTTATTGAATGATGACAAAGGCACAAAATACATCGCCGTGCCATCACTGATGATCAATGGCAAAGCGGTTGATGTACTGTTCGATGAACATAATGTCAAAACAGTTGATAATATAACCACCGTCACACTCAAAGGTCATGCCACCGGTTTTGAGATCACCAGAGAATACGCTTTTAATGATCAAAGCTATGACATTCAGATCTCTCAACAGCTCAAAAACACAAGCGCAAATGCGCAGACCGTCGTATTTAATAATCGCCTGATTCGCCAGCATGAGGCAGAAAAATCCAGCTTCAGCCTTTTTGACGCTCATTCCTACTCTTTCCAAGGAGCCGCTCTTTCCTCTACCTCTGAGCGTTTTCAGAAGGAATCCTTTAAAGATCTCAATGAATCATCGGCCAATGTTACCACCAAAGAAGGCTGGGCGGCAATGATTCAACATTACTTCATCGGCGCCTGGGCTCCGGAGAAAAACGATACGCAAAGCATTGATGTCTATGCCAAATCGTTGACTCAGGGCACTTATGAAACCGGAATCAGCACCACCCCTGTTGTTATTGAAGCCGGTAAGACATTAAGCAATCAAAGCCAGCTTTATCTTGGTCCTATCATCAAGAAGAATCTTGAGGCCGTCTACCCCTATCTTGATAAGGCGCTGGATTATGGCATCCTGTCATTTATCTCCGTTATCATCTTCTGGCTTTTAAACCTGATTCATACATTTGTCGGCAACTGGGGCGTTGCCATCATCCTTGTCACCGTTATCATCAAGATGTTGTTCTATCCGCTTTCCGCCAAAAGCTACCGCTCGATGGCAAAAATGCGCCTGCTGCAACCGCGTATGAAAAAGCTGCAAGAGCTCTACAAAGGCGACCGCCAGAAGCTGGGGCGCAAAATGATGGAACTTTATCGCGAAGAAAAGGTCAATCCAGCCAGTGGATGTTTACCGATTCTTATCCAGATCCCTGTATTTATCGCTCTATACTGGGTGCTTCTGGAATCGGTACAATTGCGCCAGGCACCCTTTATCTTCTGGATTCATGATCTGGCCACAAAAGACCCTTACTTTATCCTGCCAATTTTAATGGGTATTTCGATGTTTGTGCAGCAGCGAATAAGCCCGACGACGGCCGATCCAACTCAAGCAAAAATCATGATGGCCATGCCGGTGATCTTCACCATCTTCTTCGCTTCATTCCCATCAGGACTTGTGCTCTACTGGCTGACAAACAACGTGATTTCCATTCTACAACAGTGGTATATCACCCGTAAGTTTACCGCAAGCTATAAGGCAAAACGTGCCTAATACTCCAGGTACTCTTGTTGATCTGTTTTACTCTTGAACCTTAGCATAACGCTAAAAGCCAAAACCAAAGGAAGCACAATGTCCAAACTTCAAGCCGTCAGAGGCATGAATGATATCCTACCGGATGAGATCGGCAACTGGCATTACTTTGAATCCATGGTAATCGAGCTGCTCAAGCAGTTTAATTATCATGAGATCCGCATGCCTATCGTTGAGAAAAGCGAGCTGTTCCACCGCGGTGTCGGCGAGGGAACCGACATCGTCGAGAAAGAAACCTACGATTTTCTAGACCGAAACGGTGAATCGTTAACCTTACGCCCTGAAGGCACTGCCAGCTGTGTTCGCGCCATGATAGAACACGGCATGTTGAGAAATCAGCAACAAAAGCTGTTCTATATCGGCCCCATGTATCGTCATGAACGCCCACAAAAAGGCAGATATCGTCAGTTTTATCAACTCGGTGTCGAAGTCTATGGCGCTTCTCATATTGCCGCCGATGCCGAACTGATCACCCTGAACTGGCAACTGTGGCAAAAACTGGGGCTTGTCGACCATGTGAAGCTTGAGATCAATAATTTAGGTACCGCTAAAGAGCGCCAGGATTATACAAAAGCACTGGTGGAATATCTCACACCGCTTAATGGTCAACTTGATAAAGACAGTCAAAGACGCCTTGGCAAAAATCCACTGCGTATTCTTGATAGCAAGAATGAACAGACCAGAAAGCTGCTGCAAAATGCCCCGGTGTTTGATGATTACTTAAGTGAAGCTTCAAAAGCCGATTTTGCCGAATTGTGCAACTACCTAAAGAGCAGCACCATTCCATTTACCATTAATCCGCATTTGGTTCGAGGCATCGACTATTACACTAATACCGTTTTTGAATGGACGACCGACAAACTTGGCGCTCAGGGCACGATCTGCGCCGGTGGTCGCTATGATGGGCTCGTGACCAGTTTAAATGGGCCCGACACGCCGGCTGTTGGCTTTGCCATGGGTATTGAACGCATTTTGCTGTTATTGCAAACGCTTGCATTACTACCTCAAGCAACAGTTGCGCCAGATATCTATATCATCAGCGATAGCCGCTCGATTTTCAAAGCCATGGAGATCTCAAGTGATCTTCGGATCAAACTGCCTCAGCTTTGCATCGAGCAAAACACCACGCCCTCAAGCATAAAATCGCAATTTAAAAAGGCCGATAAATCCGGCGCCAAAATCGCGCTGGTAATTGCCGAAAATGAAATTAAAAATCAGTCCGCCGTGGTGAAATTTCTGCGTGAAGACAAACCACAGCAATCGATTGCCTTTGATCGACTGGCAGATCAGCTATCGGCGCTCTATTAAGAAATTAAGCAAGAAACCACTTGTAAAATTTTAATAATCGCTCAAACTGTGCTTAAAGCCATTTATCGAAAAAAAACATGTCCAAAATCATTCTTGTCGATGGATCTTCTTATCTGTTTCGCGCCTTTCACGCCCTGCCACACCTGACCAATCAGCATGGCGAGCCAACAGGTGCCATGTATGGCGTTATCAATATGCTCAAAAAACTGCCCAGTGAATACGATACCGATTATATCGCCGTCATCTTCGATGCCAAGGGCAAAAATTTTCGCCATGAATTATATCCAGAATACAAAGCCAATCGCAAACCGATGGCCGATGAGTTGAGAATCCAGATTGCACCGGTTCATGAGTTGATCGAAAAAATGGGCTATCCCTTGTTTATCATTGACGGCGTCGAGGCCGATGATGTTATTGGCACCATGGCCACTGAACTTGCCGCCAAAGGGCATGAGGTTTTGATCTCAACCGGAGACAAAGACATGGCGCAGCTGGTCTCGCCAAAGATCACACTCATCGACACCATGAAGAATCAATTGACCGATCTGGCTCATGTCAAACAGCGTTTTGGTGTTGAGGCCTCACAGATCATTGACTATCTCGCTTTAGTCGGTGATGTTTCAGACAATATTCCTGGCGTTGCCAAGGTCGGTCCTAAAACCGCAATAAAGTGGCTTGAGCAATATCATACACTCGATGGCGTGATGGCCAATGCCGAGCATATCGGCGGAAAAGTAGGCGAGAATCTAAGAGACAGTTTATCGTTTCTGCCACTGTCTTACCAGCTGGCCACCATAAAATGTGACCTTGAGCTTACCATCGATGCCGAAGCGCTTAAGATGCGTAAGCCTGACATAAATTATCTCAAGCAGGCCTTTTCACGCTATGACTTTAAAACCTGGTTGAAAGCACTGGATAATCAAATTACCAAGAAACCGATGCCCATTGAACCCGATTATGAGATCATCACCGATGAGCCAGCATTTCAAAAGCTATGCCAGAAGCTGAAAAAGGTCGACCTTTTTGCCTTTGACACCGAAACCACGGCACTAAATACCTTCGATGCCAGGCTTGTCGGTCTGTCATTTTCGCTCTATCCCGGTCATGGTGTCTATATTCCACTGACCCATGATTATGAAGATGCCCCAAAACAACTTGATCTCAAGTATGTGCTCGATCATTTAAAACCCATCTTCAGCGATGAGACGATCGACAAGATTGCCCATAATGCCAAATACGATCTTAAAATTTTAAACAAGTATGATATCACGGTTTCTGGAATGAAATTCGATACCATGCTTGAGTCTTATGTTTATAACTCGGCGGCAACCAAACACAATATGGATGCCTTGGCAAAAAAATATCTCGATATCGATACCATAAGCTTTGAGGATCTGGCAGGTAAAGGCAAAAAACAAAAAACCTTTAATGAGATCGATATCTTACAGGCTGGTCATTACAGCGCAGAAGATGCCGATATCACCTATCGCCTTCATCACTATTTCTGGCCACAAATCGAGGCTGTATCCGCTTTGAAATCGCTTTACTTTGATGAAGAGCTTCCGGTGTGTTTTGTCATCGATAAGATGGAGCGAATTGGGGTTAGAATCGATGCAAACTTACTGAAAAGCCAAAGCGCTTATCTGACCGGCGAGATAGCGAAACTTGAGAAACAGTGTCATGAGTTAGCCGGTGAAATATTCAATCTGTCTTCGCCAAAACAGTTGCAAAATATACTGTTTGACAAGCTTAATCTGCCGGTTTTAAAGAAAACGCCGGGAGGTCAGCCCTCCACCGCCGAAGAGATTTTGCAGGAACTCTCTGCGGCTTATGAGCTACCAGCCTTAATCATTCAACACCGCCATCTAAGCAAGCTGAAATCAACCTATACCGATAAGCTACCGCAGATGATAGAACCCTCAACCGGGCGCGTTCACACCTCTTATCATCAGGCCGTTGCCATCACAGGGCGCCTGTCCTCATCCGATCCCAATCTTCAGAACATCCCGGTGAAATCGAATATCGGTCGAGAAATTCGTCGTGCCTTTATCGCTCAAGATGGCTATGGCATTCTGGCGGCCGACTATTCTCAGGTAGAACTTAGAATCATGGCTCATCTGTCCGATGATAAAACCCTGGTCGAGGCTTTTAAACACGGTCTTGATATTCATGCTGCCACGGCGGCTGAGACACTAGGGAAACCTCTGGATGACGTCACTCAAGAGGAACGACGACGCGCCAAAGCCATTAATTTTGGGCTGATCTACGGCATGAGCGCTTTTGGTCTGGCAAAACAGCTCAATATCTCCCGCGGCGAGGCTCAAGACTATGTCAATATCTATTTCGAGCGCTATCCCGGTGTAAAAAACTACATGGATGAGATTCGTAAAACGGCCGATCAACAGGGATTTGTCGAGACCATCTTCGGCAGGCGCCTTTATCTTCCTGATATTAAATCGCGCAACATCGGCTTGAAACGTGCCGCAGAGCGCGCCGCCATTAATGCACCGATGCAGGGAAGTGCTGCCGATATTATCAAACGCGCCATGATTGCCATCGATGAGTGGATTACAAGAGATAAGGCGCCGGTTAAGATGATTATGCAGGTGCATGATGAACTGGTTTTTGAGGTTTGCAAGGATTATCTGGATACGGCGTCTCTACAGATCAAGCGGCTGATGCAAAACGCCGTTCTATTGTCCGTACCACTTGTCGCCGATATCGGTAGTGGCAGCAACTGGGAAGAGGCGCATTAAAACCTATCAGGTCTTATGCTCGAGCCTTCTGCGCCTGAAAAAAGCACTTAACAGCTCGCTGCATTTCGACTCCAGCACTCCACCGCTCATCTCAAGCCGATGATTTAAAAACGACAAACCATGAAACCCTGGATTAGAACAAAGCACACCGGCTTTCGGCTCAAAAGCGCCAAAATAGACATGCCGAATTCGAGCATGAACCATGGCGCCCAGGCACATCATACAAGGCTCCAGCGTGATAAAGATATCACAGTCAACCAGCCGATAATTTTGAAGTTTCCGACCAGCCTTACGCATGGCGATGATCTCGGCATGGGCACTGGGGTCATTTAAGCTTATCATCTGGTTAAACCCAGAAGCCACAAGTTCATTATCTTTGACAACAACAGCCCCCACCGGAACCTCGCCAATTTTCTCGGCCTCCATCGCGGCGGCAATCGCCTGCTCCATCCACTGTCGCTGCTGTTCAACAGTGGCTATCTTCAGGTTTCTATTCATTCAATCGTCCACCACGAAAATCAAGAAAATCCGCATCAAAAAAACTCAGAATGTCTTTGGTAAAATAATCGATCTCGGGATGCGCTATAAATCGAGCATGAGAGGTTTCATCGGTCTTGATCAAAACCGTAGCCATGCCAAGCGTTTTGGCGGTGATGAGATTATGAGATGAATCCTCAAAAAACACAGCGTTCTCAGGATCGATATGCAAATGGCTGCAACAATAATGATAGGCTCTGATATCAGGTTTAGGGATAAGCCCTGTGCATTCGAGCGTCACCACATCATCAAAAACGCGGTTGAGCTCCAGCCGATCCATCACCCGATAGGCATGAAAACGCGAGCCATTGGTAAACACGCTGATATGCCGCCCCTGGCACTTGATGGCTTCAAGCCTATCGATCAAAACCGTATCGACCCTCAGATCATCCAGCGGCAACTCATCGATATAAGCCAGAAACTCGGCAGGATCGATAGCGTGATTTTTCATCAATCCATGCATGGTTGTGCCATAGGTGTGATAGTAGTCTTCACGCAAAAAGTCGGCCTCAGATTTTGATATTTTGAGTTTCTTGACGATAAATCTCGACATGTTTTCAAGCTGACGCTCAAAAAAGCTGTTCGATGCCGGATAAAGCGTGTTATCCAGATCAAAAATATAATGCTGATAGTTTAATGGCATCGGGCATTTCCTAGACCATGCCTAAAACGACTTTAACCAGCTTTTCGATACCCGTGGCGACCTCGCAGATATTTTGCCCCAACATATAGGCCGGTGTTGTCACCACTTTATGTTTTTCATCGATCGATATTTCATCGACGGCTTTTGGCTCATGAATCGCACCTCTTGACTCAACGATCTGCGCCACCGATAGATCCGTTCCAATCGTTATCTTCACCTCATCATCATAGATAAGCGGCACCATCATCGGCGAGATACAGATATAACCGGCAGGTTTATGAGCTTCTTTAAATGCACGCGCCAGAGCCAGGATTTCATCCTCAACCTCATAACTGGCATCTCCTTTTAAGGCGAAATCAAACCAGTTTTTGGCCGCGCCAAAACCACCTGGAAAGAAAATAGCATCATAGTTTTCAACCTTACAAGCCGTAACGGGTTTTATATTGCCTCTGGCGATGCGAGCTGCCTCAACCAGCACGTTTCGAGACTCGGTCATCTCCTCACCGCTTAGATGATTTAAAACATGATACTGGTTTTTATCCGGAGCGAAGATATCATAGCTGGCTCCTTCTCTGCAGATGGCCAGAAGCGTCAAAACCGACTCATGAATCTCCGAACCATCCAGATGTCCACATCCGGCCAAAATGACAGCCACTTTTTTATCAGTTGATTTCTGCACTTTTTATATCCTTATCGGTTGAAATTGCTGCATCCTTATAGATCCAGGTTATTGCGCTTAAACACGCGATCGGCTCGATAACTGGATCGAACCATGGGGCCTGAAGCGACCTCCAGAAATCCTTTACCAAGACCGATCTCTCTTAAACTGGCAAATTCATCGGGGCTTACAAATCGTGAAACCGCCAGATGATGACGCGTCGGCTGCATATACTGCCCCAAGGTAAGAATATCGACGCCGGCACCTTTGAGATCATCCATCGTTTTCAATACTTCCTCTTTCGTCTCACCCAAGCCCAGCATCAAACTGCTCTTGGTTAAAACTCCTGGTCTCTGTTGTTTAACATAGCGCAGAAACTCAATCGTCTGCCAATAGCCGGCACGTTTGTCGCGCACATCATGAGTCAAGCGCTCAACGGTCTCAATATTCTGTGCCAGCACATCGACATTGGTCGCCAGCAGTTTATCGACGGCGGATCTATCTCCAGCAAAATCAGGCGTCAGCGCCTCGACTTTAATTCCAGGAACAAGCCTTTTTATCTCATCGATAGTCGTTGCATAATGCGCCGCGCCGCCATCGGCTAAATCATCACGATCAACCGACGTTAAAACGACGTACTGCAATTTCATAAGCTTGACGCTTTCGGCTGTTTTCATGGGCTCTTCGGCATCAAGCCATCCCTTAGGATTTCCGGTATCCACCGAACAGAATTTACAGGCTCTGGTACAAACGCTTCCCATCAACATGATGGTAGCTGTACCGTGTGACCAGCATTCATTGATATTCGGACATTTGGCCTCTTCACAGACAGTGGCCAGCTTGTGCTTTGTCGTCAGCGCCTTGACCTTAAGATATTGACTACTTGATGTCTGCTTTGGCACTTTCAACCATTCAGGTTTTCTTATGCTGATATCATGAGACTTTTTATCCCCCAAACCATCACGAACGGCTCTAAATCCTTGCTCCGTGGTATATGTTTTGCCGCTTTCCACTTTAACGGGAATGTTGAGAAGTTTGCTCATCATTTACTCTTAGGTCTTAAAGTTCTAGCGCCTATTTTACCACATTCATTCAGCTTAAAACCACGTTGTTTTTGTATTTTTAAATAACAGTCCCATTCAACATTTCGTGGCCTTTCCTTTTTTATTCAGCTTTTGTTAAAAGCCCTGAAAACTCCCCAAAATTTTGGCATTGCTGTTATGGACATGGTATAAAGGGCA
>JBMSHD010000073.1:0-11496 GCA_049416425.1 Francisellaceae bacterium
TGACAAAACGCTCGAGAAAGTAATAAATGCTAAATTTTAATAAGACAGCCCTGACTATTCTCCCCGATCGCAGCAAAAGAAGTCTCACCGATCGTTATTAAGACAGAATGCTCGCTCGGCGCATCACTCGAATTATTAAACGTTAGCCCCGTCGGCGCTTCAACACTGATAGCAGTCGGCTCTGAACTCACGCTCGTGCTACTAGAGCCGCACCCCATAAGCATACTCGATACCCCAAAAACTGTAATCAAGCACAGCTTTTTTACTCCTTTATATCGTAATTCTTTGACTCTCATAACTCACTCCTCATTGATTGATTTATGAATAACCCCTTTTCTCAAAGCGGCAACTCAAGCTCAAGGCTCTCAAATTAGCATTTCAGAAACCCCGAATCTCTGATGCTATCAATTGATTATTTTTTGGTCAATAAAAATAAGAAATATCGATATCTTACATAATATAATATAAATTTATTTATTGAATTTATATTGATATATAAAATACATTTTTAACCTTCATGCCTAGAGAGGCATTAATGAGGGTAAACATCGACAGGCCAAGACACTGTAATCATGAAGAAACACATTGAAATAAATAAATTAAAAATATTAATTTCAATATTTATTTTATGAAAAAATATTGCTTTTCCTGAATAACGTATATTTTCACCATGTTTTTCCAAATACTTACAGATAAAATTTAATGAGGGATGGTATAAAAACCAGCATTGCTCTTCATATGCGCCAAAATTTCTCGCTTTGATAAGGCTAAAAATTGTCTACCATTTGCATCGTTGATTCTACGAAGATTCAACTTGAACAAAACATCTACCCGATAAATAATAGTGGACAATTTTTCCTCAGCAACAGCTTGCGGAATTTCATTTAAGACATCATGTGGACACCAGCTATTATAGATTCGCCAATAAGGATCAATGGTTTGAATTCCGTCTCTATGACAAAGATTTGTAAATCCTTTATTTAGTTGCAGATCATCATTAATATAGGCCAATATTTCCAAATCATCATTGGAATACGGTACTTTTGCCGTGACACAAAACAACACCGTGGGTGGCAATGGAGTGATAAATTCATACTGCAGCTGCAGGCGAGATGGATTTGGCAAAACAATTTTAGCACTGTGCTCTCTCCAGGATAAATCTGGCATTAAATTAAGACAGTTTGTGTACGATGCCCGTGCATCTGCAAATATCTGCGGATTTTTCCCTAAATTAGACGCACACACCATCAAACATCCACTAAAAGGCTCGCTTGCACTCCGCCGATTATTTCGCGCATACGTCAGTGCTTTTGATGATTCAATCGCCGTATAAAACCCCGGACCATAATAACCTTCCTTTGAATAAGCCATTTTAAAGCCTGATCTCTCTATACCCGCTTGAGCACTTTGGGGAGTACCATGCCAGGCAAACACCCAATATTCTCTTGTTTTTTTTGATATAAACAAAGGCAAGGGCATCTGGTCATCAGCGTTTACCGGCTTAAGATCGGATAACCAGTTTAAATCAGGCTGTCCCCCTTCAGTATGCAAATCTCTAGCGCTCAACTGGTCAATAAACCGCTGCCATGCCCTAAAAGGAGAAGCTTCGGCAAATGATTCTTTACAATGTTTCTTTAAAGCATCATAATCTTGTCCCTTTCTTCTTCTCCAATGATCAAGCGTATAAAGACACGGTTTCTCAGAAATGCTATTTTTACTACAGATCAGATTATTCGCGATCATAGGACGCGTTAACCTTAACTCAAAATTTGGATCTGCCACTTCTAAAGACAGTTGGTAATTTGTTGCCGTAATACAAATCGTTTCTTTGACTAAGGCTTTTACACTTTCAGAATTAAGAGAAAGTTCTGTGTTTATAGCACTATTGTCTAATGGCACGGGTTGCTGATAAAGCGAACGTGGAAATCTTGACATTTCGGGTTTCTTTAAACCTATACGAGTCAAAAAATCTGGCTTATCTGCCAGTGTTTTAGCCATTGCCTGCTGCTGACAAGTTAAAAACAAATCATTCATCTCATACTCATGTTCCTGCAACAGACCTTGCGAGAACTTATGATGCAGATCAATATAAAAACAACCCTCGTCAATAAGACGACGCTTCTCTATAAACTCGTGCTTCAGCTGTGCTGTCTGCTGTCTTATGCCAACAGCACCAATAAAATCTGCCGCCGACTGTGACAGAACGTAAATATCTCCATCATCATCAACAGTGATACGCTTAAACTTGTGCGCAAACCTATAATGAGAAAGCTGATCCCTCAAATTTACCACGGAAAAAACACGATAAACACACCGACCACCGTCCAGTATCTCGACGTCTATCTTTGGATCGTAGAAATAAAGATAATCTGGGTTTTTCAGTATGTCGATTGGCACCTCATTTTCAGTATGATAATCAATATATTTATGCATATTATTACTCTCAATCCAGATTAATTGAACACATGTGGGGGTCTTATACGCTGACGTCTCTCCTCAAAATAACGCCGACGTTTTTCTTTTTCTTGCTCTTGTTTTTGCTCATACTGGCGATAGTACTGAGTCACTTCTCCTCTTTTAAATTGCGTAACATCTACAACAAAAAAATCATGGTAGAATGGCTCTGTAGAAAATAATCTGTCAACATTCGAAGAAGAAGCACTCGACGCAACAGAACCTGTTTGCATAAGCAGGCTTTCAGGAATCTTGATCTTAAATTCACTAACCAACAGCTTCAAAAACAAATGAAAGCACTGCGTTGATGGTTTATAATGCCCACTAACATTGTCAATTTCATCAATCAGCCCACCTCTTGCCTCTAAATTGCCGGCGCAGATAACGGGTCTACCCATTAAAAATGAGGAATGATGAAAGCCATATGGCTGAGTGGGTGGAGGGCTTTTTTTGCAATAGAGTTTATGATCACAGGAAAATACGTATAAGTAAGAGCCTTGCAATAGTTCCTGCCGACCATCGACACGGTTATACAACCGCCCATCAATAACGCTAACCTCAAGCTCCGCTCTTTCCGTATTATCACAATAGGGCACCGGATTGCCGAAACAGAAATTTAAATAGTCACTGAAGCTATAGCTACGTCTGTCATCATTCACCCAATCGCCAACCGTTGTCCCTTGGTATTTATATTCCAGACCATAGTCGGGCTCCCCTTTGAAATCCTGCTTAAAGTCCATCGGCAATTCACCAACCAATCCATTTCCAAACTGTTTCCAATACGCCGCTCCCAAAGCACTGCGTTTAATATTGTCAGGTTCAGCAAGATATAGATACGATACCGCCTGTTTTTGTCTTGTGAGGATCTCTTTAAAAAACCTTAGCCATCGCTCTTCGGTTAAATCAACACGATTATCTTGCAAAACGGTTTCACAGAGGGAAATAATACGATCAATGAATTTATGAAAACCACGACATGGATCTTTTAAACGACGTCCATATTCCAGAATCTCTATTGCTGTAACTCTTAATTCAACAGGCAAGTCATGAGGGACAACCACCAGAAAACTCCATGTAAATCGATATGTCCTTATGAGTATAAAAGCAAAATGTTGCCAAACTGTGTCAACAATATTACAACAACAGAAATAAAGGCGTGTGAAACAGCGACTATCGCAAGACAGTCTGCCATTACACGAAAACCCGTTTTATCCAGATGCTTTACCTTCGCTTCCTAATATAGGATCCATCATCACCTGCTCAAAAAGCTCCAGCCGATATCAACATAAATCATCCAATTTATATGTTATATTTCATATTTGAAATATTATGGCAACAATATCATGATAAATTGATTATGTATTAACTAATAGTGAGAGAAAAATGACCGTAAAATGCTGGAATTGTGACAAGAAAATTGATGTACTTAAAAACGATAAAAAATGGTATGTTCAATGCAAAATTAATGGCACAGGCGAAGATTTAGTTGCGCCAGGGCGACTCGCTGCCTTGCAAGAAGCGGCCAGACAGCGCGCCATAGATAAATTCGATTTCAAAGACCCAGAGAGCCTAAATGGAGTTGGAAAGGTTATAAAGGTCTGCTGTATTGGACACGGTAAAATAGTTTGTGATACATGCATAGTGAAAGCAGGTACTGCTCCAACTATAAATAGCAAGAGAGTTCAGAATGATCCTGTAAGACGTGCCATAAGAACTGAAATTCATAAAACACATCCAGTAATGGATAATTTAACCTTAAAATTTAATGAGCGTAAACCATTTGCACGTATTCATAGCATATGTGAGAATCACGAGCTTGTTCTATGCCAGCTTCAAATTAATCCCAGCTTTGGCTACAAGCCCATACAAGTGAGCTTCCCAGCTAAAAAATGGACAAGAACGATTCATCTTCCAAACTTTATCATCCAGGATTCGATGAGTCCAATGGCAAAAGCAAGAAAAGTCTGGGATCTCTACATTGGAGCCTATATTGGCTATCAGAGCATGTCAAATGGCTCTACTGGAGGCTCTGAAGCTAGGGTGTATAGTGATGTTTTCCAAATAAGAAGACATGCGCCAGCTGGTAGCATGCTAGAATACGCACATTTCCATGTGACACCTACACGTGGCGGTTATACTGGGCTTGGAGGAAATGAAAGGGTTTTCTATAACTATGATCAAGCAAACGATAAATTCACATTTAGCGACATAGCCTATGATGTGCTAAGAAGATAAGCGCAGTGACATTTTAGTTTATAGAGAGTAAAACCTACCAGCCGGTTGTCTCTTTAAGCACTCTGCCCAACTCGGCGGGTGATTTGCTGACGGCGACTCCGGCTGCTTCAAGTGCGGCAAATTTCTCCGCTGCCGTGCCCTTACCACCAGAGATAATAGCACCGGCATGGCCCATGCGTTTTCCAGCAGGGGCGGTAACACCGGCGATATAAGAAACCACGGGCTTGGTGACATGATGCTTGATGTACTCGGCGGCTTCCTCTTCGGCAGAACCACCGATCTCACCAACCATGATAATCGCCTCGGTTTGAGGATCTTTCTCAAACATGGAAAGCGCATCGATGAAATTCGTGCCAGGAATCGGATCGCCACCGATACCGATACAGGTCGACTGGCCAAAACCAAGCTCGGTAGTCTGATTAACCGCCTCATAGGTCAGCGTTCCTGAGCGCGAGACGATACCAACACGACCCGGCTTGTGAATATAGCCTGGCATGATACCGATCTTGCACTCACCCGGGGTAATAATACCCGGACAGTTTGGTCCGATTAAACGGGAACCGGAATTCTCAACATAGACCTTAGTTTTGAGCATGTCCATCACCGGAATGCCTTCGGTGATGCAAACGATAAGCTTAATACCGGCATCGGCGGCTTCGATAATGGAATCTTTACAAAACGGTGCTGGCACATAGATCACGGTTGCATCAGGTTGAACCTGGTCGACGGCATCGGCCACCGTATTGAAAACAGGCAAACCCAGGTGTTCACTGCCACCTTTACCCGGTGTGACACCACCGACCATTTTTGTGCCATAGGCGATGGCCTGTTCGGAGTGAAAAGTCCCCTGCTTACCGGTAAACCCCTGACAGATGACTTTGGTATTTTTATTGACTAAAACGCTCATGATTTATCCTTTTACCGCTTCTACGATTTTCTTAGCACCATCGGTGAAACCTTCAGCGGCGATAATATTTAAACCGCTTTCTGTTAATTTTTTCGCCCCTAAATCGGCATTGGTACCGGCCAGACGCACGACTACTGGTACTTTAACACCCACTTCTTCAACAGCGGCGATGATACCTTCGGCAATCATGTCACAATGCACGATGCCACCGAAGATATTGACGAAAATACCCTTGACATTGTCATCGGACAGAATGATTTTAAAGGCCTCGGTCACACGCTCTTTGGTGGCGCCACCACCGACATCGAGGAAGTTGGCAGGAGCTCCACCATGAAGCTTGACGATATCCATCGTCGCCATGGCAAGACCCGCACCATTGACCATGCACCCGATATCTCCATCGAGCGCAACATAGTTTAGCTCCCATTCCTGAGCACGGGCTTCTCGCTCATCTTCCTGAGACAGATCACGCCACTTGGCCAGCTGTGGTTGTCTAAACAAGGCATTGCCATCGACGGATATTTTGGCATCAAGACAATGAAGATGACCGACATCGGTGATCACAAGCGGATTGATCTCCAGAAGTTCAAGGTCTCGCTCCTCAAACATCTTGGCAAGACCCATGAAAATCTTGGTGAATTCTTTGATCTGAGCCCCTTCAAGTCCTAGCTTGAAAGCCATGCTTCTGGCCTGATACGGCTGAGCACCGACTAAAGGACAGATGGTTTCCTTGAAGATCTTCTCAGGCGTCTTGGCGGCAACCTCTTCAATCTCGACGCCACCTTCGGTTGAGGCCATAAAGATAATACGACGACTGGCACGATCGACCACGGCACTTAAATACAATTCCTTGGCGATATCGGTGCAGGACTCGATTAAAACTTTGCTGACAGGCTGACCATTCTCATCGGTTTGATAGGTCACCAGACGGCTGCCCATCATCGTTTTGACAAAATTGGCGACATCTTCCTTATTAGAAACAAGCTTGACGCCTCCCGCCTTGCCACGTCCACCGGCATGTACCTGTGCCTTGACAACCCAGGTATCACCACCGATTTTATCAATGGCGACCAAAGCCTCTTCGACACTTTCTACCGCATAGCCTTTGGAAACCGGTAAGCCATATTCAGCCAAAAGCTGTTTTGCCTGATACTCATGTAAATTCATACTGTTCTCACTGTTTTTCTATCCGCTTTGATTCTGTCACATGACCCACCAAAAAAATGGCGGCATAAAAACCATTACGAATATGGATTGGTAAATAAAAACAGTCGAAATTATATCGCATAAACACCATAAGGTTAAGCCGATTAAGCAAGTTTTTTCTATTTCGAGAAATCCAGACCACAAGTCGCAGTAAGCACATGCCATCTGACACAGTATGTGCTACACTTTCTACACTTTTAGTCTAAACTACTATCGAAAAACATGAGCAGTGAACAGGAAATCAACATCGAAAAAGATGACTCCAGCAATCGGGCTTCAGAGCTTAAAAAGCGTAAAAAAATCGCCATCATTGCCATTATTGTCATCTTCTGCATACTGGTATTTGAATTATTTATCATTATGAATCAGCAAAGCATGCTGACACAACAACGTCAACTACTGACGATGAATGAACAGCAGACCAAAAATCTGCAAACCGATATCAAAAAACTAGCCGCCGAGGTCAACCAACTGGATATTAAAAAATTCCAGGCCATCGTGCTCAATGAATCATCCGATTTAAGCGCTCAAATCCAAGCGATAAAGATGCAGTCAGATGGCATAAAGCAGAAACTTTCGGCGCTCGATAATGCCATCTCAAACATTTCAAAAGGCGACAAACTCTCCGACAACCAGCTTGATAAGCTTATCAACAGTCTTAAGCCAACGGATCAAAAAATGGCGCCTGAGAACGGTAGTCAAAACATAAACGCCGGCAACATGATGATTAACAATCAGTATCGTATCTTCAGCAATGATGTCAATGGCACGATTCTGCAAAACCAAAACGGTAGCTATATCCTTGCCACTATCGGCAAGAATCTGCCGAATTTAGGTGCCATCAGCACCATCACCGAAGATACAGTTATCGCCGGAGGACAGAAAATCATCGCCAATCCAGCAGGCTTTACCCTTGTCAACTCGACAAGCCCCACTCAAGCGTAAATGTTTTTAAATAACACGCCATATTCTCTAGTTTTTTAGCAAGCCTCGCCAAAAAAACACAAATGTAACAGTTCTGTTACAAATTAATGCTATATTGTCACATTGATGTTTCATATTTGTGAAAGAATAATCAGATTATTTAATACAGCACAATTATTCAATTACATGAAACGCAATCACACAGTCATACTCATTGCCATTTTGAGCTTTCTTCTCCTTTTAGGCGGCATTTATGCTAAATCAACGACTCATAAAAAACGCAAATCTGAACGACCATCGGTTAGCACGGAGATTTTAAGCCTCACGACTTATAGCAACACTATCGATGCCTTTGGCAGAGTCGTCTCTGTTGAGGGCATCAATCTTAAAGCAACGGCCTCCGGCATGATAACAGCTATCGATGTGAGCTCTGGAGAGGACGTCAAAAAAGGGCAAACCCTCATCGAAATTAATCCAGCCGCTAGTAAGGCACAACTGAGCTATGATAAGGCACAGCTAAAGCTCGATCAGATCAACTACCAGCGCGATCAAAAACTATTCAAAAGCCATGCCGTTGATGCGGCAACTCTCGATAGTGCCAAAGCCACCTATGAGAAGGATCAGGCGCAAATTGCCAAAGACCAAGCGGCTTTAAACGATCGGATTATAACTGCACCTTTTGATGGTAATATCGGCATTATCCATGTTAAAACAGGAGACTATGTTTCCGAGGGCGATAATCTTTTTGCCTTGCAAACACTCTCTCCAATCTATGTTGATTTCTCCGTAGCGGCTAAAGATCAAGGGCTCATAAAAACCGGCCAAACCGTCAATATTTCTGTCGATGCCTGGCCGAATGAAAGCTTCCAAGGACAGATCATATCGATTAATAATCAGATCGACAGCACCACAAACAGTCTTTTAGTCAGAGCACAATTAAACAACGAAGATGCTAAACTATTGCCAGGTGATATGGTTGATATCGTCTTATCACTATCCGCACCAAAATCGATTATCGCTTTGCCGACTCAAGGCATCGTCTATGACGGCGGTAAAAGCTATGTTTTTATCATCAACAAAGACAATATAGCCACAAAGACCGCTGTCACCTTAGGCAAACAAATCGGCAGCAATCAGGTTGAAATAACATCCGGACTCAAAGAAGGACAGACCGTCGTCATCGCTGGTGGCAACAAGCTCAGCGATGGACAAACGGTTAAAGTCATCCATTCCGGGGAGACAGACGCATGATTTCATTTTTTATCCGACGCCCGGTATTTACGATCTGTGCTTTTTCGCTGCTGATCCTGGGAGGTGTCTTTTCTTTTTTAAAACTCAACATTTGCCAATACCCAAACATGAGTGGCGACACCATTATGATTATGACTCACTATAATGGTGCCAATGCCTCGACCATGGAAACACTGGTCACCACCCCCATAGAAAATGCCTTACAGGGGATAGATGGCGTCGATTATATCAGTTCATCCAGCAGCAGTAACAGCTCAAGAATCGTGGTTAATCTGATGGTTAATGCCGATGAAAATAAGGCGGTTACCGAGATAGAATCTGCCATCTCAAGCGTCAAGTCCAAACTGCCTAAAGGTATTGATGATCCCATTATCCGTGAGGCCGACTCATCCAGCATGCCAGATCTGGTATTAAGTTTTATGAGCGATAGAATATCTACCGGTGCTATCAGCGATTATCTGACTCGCGTGCTGACACCTAGCCTGTCAAATATTGACGGCGTTGGTGAAGTCCAGATTATGGGAAATCGTCAATACGCCCTGAGAATCTGGCTTAATCTCAGTAAAATGCGTAATGACAGCATTACCATGAGTGACCTTCAAAACGCCTTAAACAACCAGAATGTCTATGCGACTGCCGGTGAGATAGATCGCAAAGATCAGATAATCACCATTGACGCCGGCACCGATGGGCGCACCGTTGATGACTTTAAGAATCTTGTTGTCAAGACCGTTGGCAATAAAACCATCACTCTAAATGAAATTGCCGATGTTACACTTGGCGCCGAGAACACCACCTCTTCGATGTTTACTGATGGTAAACCCGCCGTAGGCCTTGCCATTACCTATAAAAATGATGCCAATCCATTGAGTAGCGAAAAGCTGATTACCGAGGCACTTTCGCATGTTTCGCTGCCACAAGGCATGAGTGAGAAAATCATCAGAAACAGCACTACTTTTATTCAATCTTCACTAAACGATATTCTCATCACTCTGATCATCACGCTTATCAGTGTGCTTGCCGTCATCATTCTGTTTCTTGGCAGATTCAGGCTTGTGCTTATCCCATTTGCCACCATTCCTCTATCCATTGTCGGCAGCTTTATTTTTATGCAAGTCTGTGGTTTCAGCATCAATCTGTTAACCCTGCTGGCGTTTGTTCTGGCCATCGGTCTTGTCGTTGATGACGCCATTGTGGTCATGGAAAATATTCATCGTCATCAAATAATGGGAAAATCTCCCTTAAATGCGGCTATCGATGGCAGTCGGGAAATTTTCATCGCCATCATCGCCATCACTATCACCCTACTTGCCGTCTTCGCCCCCATTGGGTTTGACAGCGGCATTACCGGTGCATTATTTAAAGAATTTGCCTTCACGCTGGCTTTTACGGTGCTGATATCCGGCATCGTCGCCTTGTTTTTCTCACCGATGATGTGCCGTTTTTTGGTAAACGATGAAAAAGCAAATCGATTCTCTCAATTGATTGACCATCAGATTGATCGTCTGCAATATGGTTATGAAAAATTATTGCGACTCATTATTGATCAAAAAAAGATCATCCTGCTTATTATTTTTTTCATTCTCACGCTCGGCGTCACCTGCTTCTATCTCTTGGTACAAACAAGCCAGCTGGCACCTGATGAGGATCAGAGTATCATTATCGGTATGGCCAAAGGACCAACCTCAGCCAGCCTCAATTATACTCAACATTACAGCGATCAAATTCCAAAAATAACCAAGGAAATCAATGCCATTGAAAACACCACGATAATAAATGGTTTTCCATCCGGACAATCCGCAGCCATGATCATGCTTCAGCTTAAAAACTGGGGTGATCGCAGCCTTAGCGCAAATCAGATCGTCAGTCAACTGATGCCAAAGATCGACGATATTACCGGCATGAAAATCATGTTAAGCTCTCCACCGGCGCTACCCGTTTCAAAAGGAATTTATGGTTTTGAGTTCGTCATCAAGACCACCGGCAGTTATGAGTCACTCAATGAAGTCGTCAATAAAATAATGAGTGCTGCCGAGTCTAATCCCAATATTCTCAATACCCAGGTTGATCTGCATATCGATCAACCCCAACTCAACCTAAAAATAGACAAACAAAAAGCCAATGCGCTTGGTGTATCGATGGCGGATATCGCATCTAGCCTGAGTATCGCATTTGGTCAACCCGAGAACAATGAATTTACGTTAAACGGTTATGCCTATTATGTTATTCCTCAATTGAAAGACAGTCAGCGCAACAACCAGGATATGATCGACCTCTTAACCGTCAAGTCAGCTTCGGGAAAAGAAATTCCATTATCAACTTTTGTCCGCCTGACACAGAGCATCACATCCAGCAGTTGGGGACATTTCCAGGGACAACGCTCTGCCACCATCTCAGCTCAACTGGCAAACGGTTACAGCAGTGAAGAAGCATTAAATTATTTCCAGAGTCTGGCCAATAAATACCTGGGTGCCTCGGGCCTCATAATAGATTTTGTATATCCATATACAAAATCGAAT
>JBMSHD010000074.1:0-11477 GCA_049416425.1 Francisellaceae bacterium
CGTATGAACAATATGAATACAATAATGGGAAGTTATTTTGAGCGCGTTCCATAGACATCGAAGCGGCTGCTTTTGCCGCTGATCTGAGTCGAAGGTTTTAAGCGCTGTTGATTGACTAACATCTCTCCAAGACGTGGTCGTTTGACGACGATTTTTTTAGGCTGAAGTGTCAGTGCCTGATCAACTAATTGCTCCTCATCATTGGCATCAGTGGATAAAAGCGCGTGAAGGAGTTGCATATTTTTTTTTACCTTTGCCTGCTTATGACGCTCTGGAAACATAGGGTCGAGATACACGATATCCGGCTTGCTGAGAAGTCGTTTTTCAAGCAGTGTGGTGGCTATTTCAGCGGCGTTACCGTAGATCAATGTGATGTTTTTGGCAAATTTTGCCTGTTCACTGTCTGCCAGACGTTTTAAGGCATCATCGACAATGAGGTAGATATAGGGATTGCGTTCAACGGCGACGATCTTATGACCTCGTGCGGCCATCATGAAACTGTCACTGCCAAGGCCTGCTGTCATATCAAAAATATGTTGTGGAGATTTCAGACGACCTTCTATGGCTTTGATCAGGGCAGGTTTTGCCTGATGGGCGGCAATACGACGCTGCATGGCGGTCGAGAGAAAGTCAACATTAAGACTCATGGGATTGCCATGCTGAAGAAGGGTCAGTTTATTGTCAAGATATCGCAGATAAAACTCATTCATGGGCAGCATGTCGATGTTATCAATTTCGTTGATAATAAAATGCGCCTCTTGATTGCTTTTCGATAATGCCAGGATCTGAGGGGATAATTTCAATCTTTCGGTGGAGTTGTTGTATAAAATGGTGAATTTATTCATTTTTTACGTGCTCTTGGATGTGCTTTATCGTAGGTTTCTGATAGTGTCTGGAAGTCAAGATGGGTATAGATTTCCGTGGTTGAGATATCGCTGTGACCCAGAAGCTTTTGTACGGCCGTGAGGTCTTTAGATGATTCAAGAAGGTGGGAGGCGAAGGCGTGTCTTAGCATATGCGGATGAATGTGTTTGTTGGCAAACAGGGCGCCATATTGTTCAAAACGTTTTTGCACCTGGCGCTCAGTAATTTTTTGCCCTTTCAGTGTTACAAAAAGATGATCATCTTGTGGTGAGAACTGAAGACGACGGTTAAGCCATTTATCAAGTTGCAATAAGGCTTTTGAGCCGATGGGAAGTATTCTTTCTTTGTTGCCTTTTCCCGTGACATGCATAAGCTTCTGATGGCGATCAATATCACCGAGTTTAAGCTTGATGAGCTCGCTTAGACGAAGTCCTGATGAATAGATAAGCTCTAGCATGGCGACATCACGTATTTTCAGACTGTCGTCAAAGTCATGATCAAGTAGGGATTGCATCTCATCGACATCCAGTGTTTTTGGCAGCATTTTTGCCGCTTTCGGTGCTTTTATTTTCAATGCCGGGTTCTGATGAATGATGCTTTGCTCGACAAGATAGTTCAGAAAGCTTCTCACAGCACTCAAGTGGCGCTGGATGGTTTTTGCTTTTTTCCCGGTATTGCTCAGCGCCTTTATCCAGGTTTTAATATCACTGTCGCTCAGTGTCGTGATGCTGGCATCGACTCGGCTTAGATGAGCTAAAAACTGCCCGATATCACGGCGGTAATTTTCAATGGTATAAGCAGAATAGTTTTTTTGATGTTGCAAATGACTCAGAAAAGAATCGATATGGTAATGCATAATCATGGGTAATGCCGCTTTGATGTTGTTATGTCAATTATACCAAAGCCATGCGGCTATGCCAGTATTGTGTTGTTGTTCAACGCCTATGCAAGGATGGGTTTTTTATGGATTCGCTGCAGTTTTGCATCGGCATGAAAGGTGTTTTACGTTATAATAGCGAAAATTTGCCAAATGACGTGATGCATGAAGTTGAAGAATAGGTATTTCTGGTCGTTGCTTTTGCCTGTAGCGACGCTGGTGAGTGGTTGTGCGGCAGATTCTGCCTTTCGGAACCGTGATTATGATTATGCGCTTGATAAAGTCTATGCCAATAAGGCACTTAAGATTCCAAAATCGGTGTCTGCAAACCCGGATATCCAACCACGTTTTATCTTGCCGAATGATGCCACCCAAGCGTTTGCCTCAAATCAGTCGGATCACGCCTATGCTTCACTTACTCCTCCTGGATTTAATAAATCCTACGATACCGATTTGTTATTGCAGCGTCAGATGATGGTAGTAAAGACCAGGCTTACTTATGATGATGACAATCAGGCGCATCTTGTGATTGATGAGCCATTTAAGCTGAGCTGGAATCTTGTCGATGAGGCACTTAAACAGCTTGATGGTTATCGTTTGGTTCGTGTTGATGAGGGTCGGAATGCCTTTGTTGTTGAGGATATGAAGAATAGCCAGCAGTATTATGTTTATGTGGCAGAGGTGAAAACGAACTTCAGGCAAACTCAGGTTTCTGTGTTTGATATGAATGAGAATCCGGTAAGTTCATTGGCCGCTAATGCGTTGATTGAAAATTTGAATAAAAAAATTCAGGGCAGAAAGCTGAGTGATAAAGATCTTATTGAGTCAAGCTATGGTTTTGTGGTAACGGACAGTGGCCTTAAATATCAATATTATGATGATGCTAAGGTGGCGGCCATTGTTTTAGTTCCGGTTGAAGGTGACAAGATTGATGAAATCATCAAAAAAGCGGTAAAGGGTGCTGGCTTCAGCCTAATCGGTGAGGATAAAAAAGCCCAAACTATTACCATAGAAGACGCAAAGAAAAATCACTATCAGCTGTATATTTATGACTATACCCAGATGGGTTCCATATTCAGTGATTGGAGTAACTGGCATAGTTTCTTTCGTGCCGAGCAGAAACAGGTCAGGGTGTCGGTGTTTGACATGGATAGTGTCTTGTTGCCACCGGAGCAGGCAAAACCCATATTAATGAAAATTGAAGAAGCATTGCCACAGGCAGGAGCATAGTAATATGAAAGCCAACGATGTACTTGAGATCAAATTGAATAAATTAAGGACAATAAAAGGTGAATGTATCTACAGTGGTAAGGCAAAATCAGTCTATGCTACAAATGATGCCGAGCATGTCATTATTGTTTATAGAGACGATGCCACGGCATTTAATGGTGTGAAAAAAGAAGCACTCGATGACAAGGGGCGAGTCAATAATCTGTTTAATGCGTTTGTGATGGAGAAACTGGAACAAGCCGGAATTAAGACGCATTTTGTGCAGAAATTAAAGGAGACGGAAAGTCTCGTCAAAAAACTTGAGATGCTGCCTGTAGAGTGTGTGGTTAGAAACATTGCCGCCGGCAGTATCTGTAAGCGCCTTGGAATTGAAAAAGGAACTCGCTTTGAGCGGCCTGTGTTTGAGTTTTTTCTCAAAGATGACGCTCTGGGTGATCCAATGATCAACGAATCTCATATCTTGAGCTTTGGCTGGGCAAACGCCGGTGAAATTGAGATGATGAAAGCATTGACGTTCAAAGTTAATGAGACTTTAAAGGCGTTGTTTGCCGTGGCAAATATCGATCTGGTCGACTATAAGCTTGAATTTGGACGTTTTCACGGTGAGCTTTTGCTCGGTGATGAAGTCACACCAGATGGCTGTCGCCTATGGGATAAGGACACCCAGGAAGTCTTTGATAAGGACAGATTTCGCCAGGATCTAGGTGATGTTATCGGGCACTACAAACAGGTTGCCAGGCGCATCGGACTTAATTTGTGAGGATGATGTCAAGGTCGCTGTTACCGCTGCTGTTATCCTTTATTTTCACTCATGTCTATGCCGGCTCAGATTGGTCGGTAAAACTTGAGAAAAGCAGGATGTTGTCGAATCAGGCCGCCCATGTTTTTTTATTTACAGCATATAAAGCGAAACATTTCCCGGTGAAAATCACCATGATCATGCTTAAATCAGGTGACCATCATGCCGGCATGATGGTGCAAAAGAAAGAGAATATCGAAGATGTGTTGACAGTGATGCAGGAAGAAAAGGCTTTTTTAGCGACCAATGGCGGTTTTTATCGGGAGAATTTTCGACCCAATGGGCTTCTGATTATCAAGGGTATCAGAAGATCCTATTTCGTGAAAAACAAGTTGTTGTCGGCGATTGTGAATATCGATAAAGGCGGTCGGCTTTCATTGTTGGCTGCCGATCAATACAATGGCTTCTTGCAGAAGCAATTATACAATGCATTTCAAACCGGCCCCATTTTAATCGACGATGGCAATATCGAGCTTAATTTAAATGATTACCATGTTGCTAAAAGAGTCATCTATGCACTTAATGGTGATTCGAATCTGCTTATCTTTGCCATTGATAGTACCACGTTGGAAGATAGTGCCGACATTATCGAGACGATTGCAAAATATCTTCATCAAACGATAAAAATGGCCGTTAATTTCGATGGTGGAAAGGCGGCAGGCTTTGCAACTTCAGCCTTTGATAATCCCGTTGTTTTTGCTGAAATGGTGCCGGTGAAGACGGTGGTTTATTTTTTTGAAGATTCAGATACTGCTTTAGCATGGCAATCCAGATGATTGTAATGGCCGGCATGCACATGTTCAAGTGGTTTATAACCGCATATTCATTTCTGACCTGGGTATCTTTGCTGCCAATATTGCCAAACCAGGTATCCACAATGGCAAGCATGTTGTGGCCATGATAGGACGCCAACTCCCTGATCATGTTCTGAGCCAATACGAGTTTGTTTTCAGCGTTATCATGGCGTAAAATTATAGGAATATCGGCTTATCTCACAAAATTTAGCAAAAACCGGGAAAGTTCAGCATAATAATGCAAATATCTATTTAATCTGTGCTAATATTATTCTCAGAAAAAACGATGTTAGTTTTAAATCCGGCAAGTTTTTAAAGCGTGCCGTTAATCAAAAAGATGACGATTAAGGAAGGTATTCTATGAAAGGACTCGGCAGATTATCCTGTGCTTTTAGCTCTGGTGCTATAGGTGCCATTGCACTGATGGTAACCGTCTATATTTTTAAAGGTGCAACCTCAGACTACAAAGAAACACTCTATCGACTTATGGTTTGGGGTGGTATTTGGGGCTTATTATTGATATTGCCTATTTTCAAAAACAATTGGTTTATTCGTGGCAGTCTACTGGCGGTTTTGGTGATTCTATTTAACTTCATTGTTTTAATGCCAGCCACCGGTGCCGGCTTCTTTGCTTATAAGGCAGGGCTTAATGTCTTTTTTGGCAACCTCATTTTCAACTATATATGGGGAATTGTTGCGGCCATTTGGTATCAGCTGGCAATGAAATACTGATCCTGGCATCCCAATGCGCCTAATATTGGTAAATGAATATAGTGCTGTCATCCATCCGTACTTAGAAAACTTAAAATATGAGGTTTTCACGTGAAAAAGTGGTCTCGTCATTTACTCCGTCTAACCCCACTGGTCTTAGTGATTGTAGCTATCTGGTTGGTTTTTCATTTTGGTTTGAACCAATACTTGAGTTTTGAAGCGATTAAAACTCATAAAGATTTGCTGCTGACCTGGATTAATACGCATTACCTACTATCTGTATTGTTTTTTATGCTGGCGTATATTGTGGTCGTGGCCTTGTCGATTCCTGGTGCGGTTTTTTTAACGCTCACTGCCGGGTTTTTATTTGGTTTCCTTCTGGGTACGGTTTATGTTGTGGTGGCAGCCACCGTTGGGGCAACCTGTATTTTCTTAATCGTGCAGTTTTCATTAGGGCAATGGCTTGCTGAAAAAAATGGCACCTGGGTGGCGAAGATGCAGCAAGGGTTTCAAGAAAACGCCCTGCAATATTTATTGTTCTTGCGTTTGGTGCCGCTGTTTCCATTTCCGGTTGTGAATGTCGTGCCAGGAATTTTAAACATCAAAAAATCCACCTATGTGATGGGTACGTTTTTTGGCATTATGCCTGGGTCTTTTGTTTATGCTTGGCTAGGCCATGGCCTGGGATACGCTTTTTCAACTGGACAGGCGCCGAATCTGTCTATTATTTTTGAGCCGCCGGTTTTTTGGCCCCTGATTTCCTTAGCCGCATTATCGTTAATCCCCATTGCGTATAAGCGCTTAAGGAGAAAACGCCGTGGTAAATGATCTTAATTGTGATATTGCTATTATTGGTGGCGGAGCCGGGGGGTTAAGCGTTGCCGCAGGTGCGGCACAATTAGGCGTGAAAGTGGTGCTAATGGAAAGTAGCAAGATGGGTGGCGATTGCTTAAACGCTGGTTGTGTACCCTCTAAAGCTTTATTAGCGGCGGCTAAAGCACAGTGGCAAGCACGTCATAGTGAACATTTTGGCATCGATGGCAATAGCATCAAAACGAATTTTAAAGCCGCCATGCAGCACGTTCATCAAGTCATTAACAACATTGCAGAACATGATTCAGTGGAGCGCTTTGAAAAACTTGGCGTTCAAGTCATTCAGGATGCTGGTAAATTTATCAACCGTAATACAGTGCAAGCGGATGATTATCAAATTACCGCCAAACGTTTTGTTATTGCCACAGGATCCTCTGCGTTTGTACCGCCCATTGAAGGTTTAGATAGCATTGACTATCTTACCAACGAAAATATCTTCAAGCTCAATGAACAGCCCAGCCATCTGATCGTTGTTGGTGGTGGTCCGATCGGGTGTGAACTGGCTCAAGCCTTTGTCATGCTCGGCAGCCAAGTCACTATTTTAGAAAGTTTTAAAGCCTTGCCTAAGGATGAGGAAGACTGTGCGGCTATTGTCAAAGAACAATTGAAAGCCACAGGTGTTATCTTGCATGAAGGCGTTAAAGTCAATGCCATCGTAAAACAGCACGACGGTGGGATTACCGTCACCTGTGAACAAAAAGGCAAAGCGTTAACCATTAATGGTTCTCATGTATTGGTTGCCACCGGCAGACGCGCGAATGTTCAGGGATTGGATTTAGAAAAAGCGGGTATCAACTATTCTGCTAAAGGCATTGTCGTCGATAATCGCCTGCGCACAAGCAATAAAAAAATCTTTGCCATTGGCGATGTCACAGGTGGTTTTCAGTTCACCCATGTGGCCGGCTATCATGCGGGTGTTGTGATTAAAAACGCCTTGTTTCGTCTACCCGCTAAAGTTAATTATCAAGCTCTACCCTGGGTGACCTACACGGAACCGGAATTAGCACATGTCGGTTTATTAACACAAGAGGCTGAAAAACAGGGTCTTACGATAACAATCACTGAGTGGCCATTTTTCGATAATGATCGTGCTCAGACAGAGGGAAACACACAAGGCAAAATTAAAATCTTAACCGATAAAAAAGCCCGTATCTTAGGCGCAACCATTGTCGGGCGACATGCCGGCGATCTGATTCTGCCTTGGGTAATGGCAATACGTGAAGGCAGGACGTTACGCAGCTTCACTGACGCAATTGCACCCTATCCTACCTTGAGTGAAATTAGCAAGCGCGTGGCTGGGGACTATTATACGCCGCTATTATTTTCTGAGAAAACACGTCGCCTGGTGCGTTGGTTATTGAAGTTAGGGTAAAGCAGTATGTTAGAGAAATTGGCACGACATTATTATCAGATCGCCTTAGTTGATCCTTTGGTGAAACTTATTGGCCATAGCGTTTCTTCGATTTCCGTAACGCTGCTGGCTGGATTATTTGGTGTTTTTTTTATCCCTTTTTTGCTGACTGGCCATATAATATGGGCGGTGGCGTGTTTGCTATTCTCAGGTTACTTAGATACCTTAGATGGTTCTCTGGCTCGCTACCAGAATAACAGTACACCACTTGGCTCGGTGCTTGATATTATGACTGACCGTGTGGTCGAATTCTGTGTGATTTTTGCCTTTTATCTCGTTGATCCGGTGCAACATGGCTTGGCTGTAATTTTAATGCTCGGCAGTATTTTACTGTGCATTACCAGTTTCCTGGTGGTGGGTGTTTTCACACCGAATGATTCAGACAAGAGCTTTCATTACAGCCCTGGATTAATTGAGCGAGCAGAGGCATTTGCTTTTTTTATTGCCATGACCCTAGTGCCGACTTATTTTGAGTTGCTAGCCTTTATATTTAGTGGATTGGTGATGCTGACGGCAATCATACGCCTCTTGCAATTTGCTAAGCTTCAACAAAAACGCAGGTTAGGTCATTTTGGGGCGTGATAAAGTTTAAAAAATTATTTCAGGGTTCAGGAGGTTGAAATGCGAGTATTGGTTATTACTGCTTTGGTATAGACATTACGCAAATATAAAAAACTGCTGTTAATCGGAGGATATTTTTGCTAGAATAGCGCCGTAATTAAGTATAACTTGGTTACAAGAGGTTTATAAAATGCTCAGAATTGTTGAAGATGCCATCACCTTTGATGATGTGCTGTTGGTTCCTGATTACTCCACTATTTTGCCCAAAGATGCGAAGCTGTCGACACGATTAACAAAAAAAATCACGCTTAAAATGCCCCTTATTTCATCGGCGATGGATACCGTGACCGAGTCACGCCTGGCGATCGCCATGGCGCAGGAAGGTGGGGTTGGTATTATCCACAAAAACATGTCCATTGAGGCTCAAGCGCTTGAGGTCAGAAAGGTCAAAAAATTTGAAAACGGCATGGTCATAAATCCGGTTACCGCTTCTCCAGAGACGACGATTTCTGAGTTGATGCAATTGACCTCACAGTACCATTTCTCTGGTGTGCCTGTTGTGGAAGGCAGAAATCTCGTTGGCCTTGTCACCTCCAGAGACATTCGTTTTGCTAAAGATTTCAACGAATCTATCTCAACGGTAATGACTCCTAAAGATAAACTGGTGACCGTCAAACCTGGTGCTAGTGAAGCCGAAATTCAGAGCCTTCTACACCGGCATCGTATCGAGAAAGTATTGGTTATTAATGATGATTTTGAGCTGGTTGGTCTTATTACGGTCAAAGATATTCAAAAAGCCATCGATAAACCCAATGCTTGCAAAGATGAGCTGGGGCGGCTTGTTGTTGGTGCGGCTGTTGGCACGGCAGGTGATACAGAGGAACGAGTCAAAGCATTGGTTGAAGCCGGTGTCGATGTCATCGTCGTCGATACCGCGCATGGCCACTCTCAAGGTGTGATTGACCGAGTCAGATGGGTAAAACAAAGCTTTCCACAAGTTCAAGTTATCGGTGGCAATATCGCCACGAAAGCGGCAGCCATGGCGCTTGTTGAAGCCGGTGCTGATGCCGTTAAAGTTGGAATAGGCCCAGGCTCAATCTGTACGACTCGCATTGTTGCTGGCGTCGGTGTGCCACAGTTGACGGCGATTTCCAATGTTGTCGCTGAGATGAATAAACAGGATATTCCGGTGATTGCCGATGGTGGCATTCGTTATTCGGGTGATATCTGTAAGGCGATTGCTGCCGGTGCCTCGGTGGTGATGATCGGCGGGCTTTTTGCCGGCACAGAAGAATCTCCCGGTGAGGTTGAGTTGTTTCAAGGAAGGTCGTATAAATCCTATCGTGGCATGGGCTCTTTAGGTGCCATGGCTGAAGGTTCATCGGATCGCTATTTTCAAGATAGCAGTGATAACCGTAAATTTGTGCCTGAGGGCATAGAAGGACGAGTGCCTTATAAGGGGGCTCTTTCTGCTGTGATTCATCAGCTTTTAGGCGGTCTTCGTGCAGGGATGGGCTATACCGGTTGTGGCAGTATTGATGATCTTCGTCATAAGGCGCAATTTGTACGTATCTCTAATGCTGGAATCGGCGAGAGTCATGTACATGATGTGATGATCACCAAGGAGCCACCAAATTATCAGTTGAAGTAGCGGAGGCTTTTGGTTAAGCACATACGATTTTTGCCACGCTCCTGATAATCACATAGATCACCGCCAAGCCGTGATGACGATGGCAAAGAAAAAAGGGCTGCTTCTATGGCTCATTAATATCCTGGTCTTTGACTCGGGCAGAAATGGCTAACATGGATGGAAGCAGAAATAGTATGGTCAGGCTGGCAAAAGCGATGCCAAAAACGATAGAAATGGCCAGTGGAATGAGAAACTGCGCCTGCATAGAGGTTTCAAATAAAAGCGGTGTCAATCCAGCCATGGTAGTGACAGAGGTCAGAAAAATGGGTCTGAATCGTGCCTTAACAGCAGCCATAATCGCCGTCAGCGGAGTATTGTTTTGTGCCAGCTTCTCCTTATAAAAATCAATGAGAATAATCGAATCATTGACGACAATGCCAGAGAGACCGAAAAGCCCAAACAACGATAAAATCGTCAGATCATAGCCGAGGATGACATGACCAATAATGGCACCAATGAGTCCCATTGGAATCATGATCATCACCATCAAAGGCCAGGTGAAAGAGGAGAAGACGAAGGCCAAAATCAAATAGATAAGAATGATGCCGATGGTAATGCCTAGTTTCATATCGGCAAAAGAAGCGGTCTGTTCCTCGGCTTTACCACTGAAATCGGCTTTAATGCCATATTTGCGCTCAAGCGCTGGGATTAACGTTTTTTGCAGGCTGGCAATGATCTGATTGGCATTGCCAAGACTGGCATTGATAGTGGCGGAGATATTGATACTCATCGCCAGTGCCTCGTGGCGAAGCGTATCAAAACCCTGAATGACACGAGCGCTGGCCACATCATCAAACAGTGCGATATGTCCATCAGGCATCTTGATGGGGATGATTGGAATATGCTTGAGCGTTTTACTCGAGTCGTCATCGAGTCTGATTTTTAGGTCAATCTCATCTTGGCCTTCGGTATAGGATTGAATCTTAGTGCCGGATATGGCGGCATTGACCTGAGATACCAGTGACTGGGCGCTAAGACCTTTTGCTATGGCGGCTGGCTTCAGTTGATAAACCCACTCTTCAGCACCGATAGGCAGGTTATCGGCAATGTTTTCGACACCAGCGAAGCCGGCAAGTTCTTCTTTGATTTCATTGGCGGCTTGTTTGAGATCATGTGCATTGTTCCCACTCAGGCGGATGTCAATATCCCGTCCGGGTGGTCCTTCAGTGGGTTGGGCAATGGCCAGTGTTTCGACGTTTTTATAGTTGCCGATGCGCCTCTTCCACAAGGCGGATAGCGATTCATTCGACAGATGGCGTAAATCAGGTGAGCTCAGTTCAACATTGATATGCGCGGCTGTATCCCCTGTGATCATGGAATGATCTCTTTGAAGGTCATAGGTCTGACCAAAAACGGTTGTAATGGTCTCAACCATAGGTGGGTCGTTGGGGTGAATTTTCTGTTGTTGTGAGGCGATTTCCATGAGTGTTTGTTTGGCATAGTCGGTAAAAGCCACAACTTGATTTTTTGGGGTGCCGGCATAGAAGCTGACATTGAGCTTGATATTTTTGCCTTCGGGACTTGGAAAAAAGGTAAAACGAATAAAGCCTGAGGCCACAAAGATAACGGTGATGACGATGAGCATAACAGCTATCATCAATACGCTGTAGCGCCATAAGGAACGCGCGCAAAATAACTTCCTTTTTTTCATGGCGAAATATCTTCCA